>JBLHKE010000561.1:0-5403 GCA_047619485.1 Verrucomicrobiales bacterium
GGCGTTTTTGTCAACGCGACCCTCGCTGAAATCACCGCGATCATGGAATCGGGACTGATCGACTACGCGCAATTACACGGCGACGAGACTCCCGAGTTTGCGCAATCGCTGGTCGATCGTGGCCTTGCGATCATCAAGGCTTTCGGGGTGAAGGATGAGAGTTCCCTTGCGACCCTCCACGATTTCCCGACGGAGGCAATTCTGTTGGACGCGTATTGTCCGGGAGAATACGGAGGTGTCGGTGAGACCTTCGATTGGACGCTGGCGCACCAGGTGGTTGAGATGAATCCGGGGAAACGAGTGGTGTTAGCGGGTGGGTTGAACGCGGATAACATCGCCAAGGCGGTGAAGTCGGTTCGACCGTTTGCGGTGGATATCGCGAGTGGTGTGGAGTTGTCGCCGGGAGTGAAAGATCTGGTGAAAGTGCGACAGCTTATTGAGCGGGTTGCTGAAAAGTGAATTCGACAACCGGATAGCGGTGATCTTGGCCCGTCACGCTTTTGGGTGTGACGTTTTTGCTAGATTGTTGCGTTCGAAGGGGTAGTACTAACTAAACCCCGGAATCTAACCATATAAAAATGATGAAAAAAACGAAAATGAACTCTCTCTTTGCTATTAACACTGCGGTCTGTGCCGCGGTGGCTCTCGCATTCTCCAGTTGTGAAAAAGCCAAGGACGCCGCTGATTCGGCTGGTGAAGGCGTGAAAGAGGTTGGGGCGAAAGCCGCTGAAGGAGCCAAAGCCGCTGGTGAAGTGGTGAAGGACGGTGCCAAGGCGACCGGCGAAGCTGTTAAAGATGGCGCGGAAGCTGTCGGCGAAGGCGCGAAGGATCTCGGTGAGACAGCGGTCGATGGCGCGAAAGCGGCAGGCGAAGCCGTCAAGGATGGCGCGAAAGCAATCGGTGAGGGCGCGAAGGCTGTCGGCGAGAAAGCGGTCGAGGCTGCGAAGGATCTCGGCGAGGCGGCTGTAGAAGGTGTGACAGAAGGCGCTGAAGCCGTCAAAGACGGAGCCGAGGCAACTGGCGACGCGGTGAAAGAAGCCGTGACTCCAGAGAACTAGGATCGCGTCCGATCTAGTATCAAGTAACGATTCAGAACCCCGTCGGCTGTGAGGCTGGCGGGGTTCTTTTTGGTTCGCTAGGAATAGCAGGGGGCGCTCAGTTGTTTGTAGATCTGTTCGACCCGTTTACTGCGCGTGGCGTGAAATCAGCCTCGGATCAGGGCGAGAAGTTCTTCGGGGTTCATCGGGCGACCGGTGTCGTTGCCCTCGAGGAGGCTGCTCGCTAGGTCGCGCTTCTCGTGGTGGAGTGCGACGATCTTCTCCTCGATCGTCCCCTTGGTGACGAGGCGATAGACGGTGACTGGACGGAGTTGGCCGATCCGGTGGGCGCGATCGCTGGCCTGGTCTTCGCTGGCCGGATTCCACCATGGATCCATGTGAATCACGTAGTCGGCGGCGGTGAGATTGAGACCCGTTCCGCCGGCTTTGAGACTGATCAGAAAAACGTCACCGTCGCCAGATTGGAAGGCGTCGATGGCCACTTGACGTTTCTTTGGCGGGGTCGAGCCGTCGAGATACTGGTAGTGTATTTTCTGCTTGTCGAGGTGGTTGCGCAGGAGGGTGAGGTGATCGACGAACTGGCTGAAGACGAGCACCTTGTGTTTCGCCTCGAGGAGGTTGTCGAGTGTCTCGGCGAACATCGCTAATTTGCTGCTCGCGGGCGCGTTGCCGTCCTTGGCGACGAGCGCAGGGTTGCAACAGGCGCGGCGCATGCGGGTGATCTCGGCGAGGATTTGCATGCCGCGCTCGCTCGCTTCTTCCGCTTCCAAGTTCTCGACCGCGCGCTGGCGGATGGCCTCGTAGAATGCGGTCTCCTCCTCAGACATCTCGACCTCGAGCACCACCTCGGTGCGCGGTGGCAGGTCGTCGAGCACGTCGTGCTTGAGACGTCGGAGCACGAATGGCGTGATGAGTTTCTTCAGCCAGCGGCGGGCTTGGTTGTTGCCAGTTTTCTGGATCGGGTTGGCGAAGCGGCGGGCGAACTTCTCACGGCTGCCGAGCAGGCCAGGATTGATGAACTGAAATAGCGAGTGGAGTTCGCTGAGGTTGTTCTCGATCGGTGTGCCGGTGGTGATGACTCGGAAGTCGGCCTTGAGGTTGAAGGCGGCTTTGGAGCGCTTGGTGGCAGCGTTCTTGATCGCCTGCGCCTCGTCGATGATGATCGTGTGCCAATCGACGGCGGCGAGTAGATCGTTTTCGATCTGCATCAGTCCGAAGGTGCAGATGATGAGGTCGAAGGCACGCAGGTCGGTGACGGTGATGGCCCGATCGCCCGGTCCGAACTGCTGCACGTTCAGGGTTGGTGCGAAGCGTGCGGTCTCGCGCATCCAGTTGGTGGCGACGCTGGTCGGCGCGACGACCAGAGCCGGGCCTCCTGCCGCCCGGTGAAGGAGCAACGCGAGTGCCTGCACGGTTTTACCAAGCCCCATGTCGTCGGCCAGGCAGGCACCTACGCCCCACTCGGCGAGCTTGGCGAGCCAGCGGAAGCCGTCGAGTTGGTAGGGGCGCAAGTCGGCGCGCAAGGCCTTGGGCAATTCGGCCTCGTAGGCTTCGGCAGTCTCGAGTTTCGCGATGTGGTCGCGCCATTTCTTGTCCGCATTCAGCTGGACGTTCTCTGCGAGATCTTCGAGCGCGTAGGCGGCGAGCTCGTTGATCTGGAGCGATCCATCCTTGCCGGGGGCAGGGGTGCTGTAGGCTTTAAGTTCCTCGAGCCGCAGACGGAATTCCTCGGTGAGCGCGATGAACTGGCCGTCCTTGAGTTGGACAAATCGGCCTGTCGCGCCGTCGTTGTCGAGCATGTTCAGCAGCTCGTGCATGGTCAGGATGAGGTCGTCGTCAACTTTGAGATCGCCGCTCGCCTTGAACCAGCCGCGATCTTTCTTGAGCTGCATCCGCAGCTGCTTGGTCTCGAGTTCAGCTTTGAGTTTGAAGGACTCGCCCTTCGGCCAGTGGATGCTCAACCGTGCTGGGTCGAGGCGGTGGATTTCGGTTAGTAGTTCAAGGCAGTCGACCGGTTCGGCCAGCGTCCAGCGGTACGGGGCGTCGAGCTCTGCGCTGAGGCTCGGGCAGGCATCGATGATCTCACGGGCTTTGAGGGCTTCCTGTTCGAGATCCCGTGTGGTCTGGTGGTTTTCTTCCTCCTCGTCTCTGGCGAACACCGTCTCAACACCATTACCTGGAAGGTAATGGCGGCCGAATCCAGCGATCGGTTGCACCAGCAACTCGGCGCTCAATCCGTTGCCGTGCGGGATGAGGTGGAGCTGTGGCGTGGCGTCGGCATCGATGCCTTTGGCTTGGGCGAACTGGGTGCCGCCAATCTGCGATTGGATTTCGATCTCGCCAGCCAGGGCGGTCACGGCTTTGAGCAATCGTTCCTTGGCATCCTCCGGAAGGGTCATGCCGTCTGCTCCAAATAGCTCCTGCAATCGCCGGACGGAGGAGGTGGTTTCGGTGACGAAAATTCGCGAAGGGGTGTCGCGTGTGAGGGTGATTTTCCGTTCTGGCGAGGGGGGCGGATCGAGTCGTAGATAGATCTCGTCCTTCGAGGCCGGTTGCAGGACGAGTTGCGTGTCGCGCTTGGTTAGTTCGACTGGTTTGGAAACCGCCGCATCGAGGAACAGCAGCGAGTGGCCGATGAGGTCTAGGATGGCTTCGTCGTTCCGGTCTTGGAAGTTGTAGCTGCGATTGCTGGCGATCTTGGAGATCGCTTTGATGTCCTGCTCTTGGAGGAAGGCTGGAGGTTCGGATGCGAGCCGCGCGATGGCGGCGACGCGCGGTTTGTTCCAACGCCCGGTCTTGCCCTGCTTCTGCTCTAGTGGGGTCAGATCCCAGTCGTCTGGGAACTCCTCATCGAAGTCGATGTGCCACGCCAGGCGGCTCTCGGTGGCGGGCGGCTTGCGTTTTTTTGCCGGGGATAGTTGCTGAGCGATCTTCTCGATCCCGGCCAGCGCTTTCTCCCAAGGTTCGCGGATGCGGATGGTGTCGGCGGCAGTTTTGTATTCTGTCGAAACCTTCGCCCGCAGTTCGGCGCCGAGCCGGCGAGGGATTTTGTCGTGCGGTTTCTCCGCGTAGCGGCTGGCGACCTCGTAGAGTTCGGCCGCAAGCCAAGTATAGCCGTTGTTGGCGGCATTCTCCGCGTCGAACATGAGGCGGTCGAATCGTTGCATGTCGGGGAGTTCAAAGGACTCCGTCCAGAGTTCGACCCAAGCGGTGGCGAGGACGTCGGCGGGGAAGGCGTCGCCCCAGTCGATCTCGGAGTCATCCATACCGCCATCGTTGGTGTAACGAAATGCGATTAGCAGGTTGGCGATCGGGCCTCGCCAGGTGCTTTCCTCATTGGCGATCATTGTTTCTGCCATCCGCTCTGCCGACTTGAGGCCGGTAGAACCTGAGCGCGCCAGAGCTAGGAGGAAGAACACTCCTGCATAACCTTTAATGGACGCCGCTCCGACACAGCCACGCTTGATCACCTCTAGCGTCTCCTGGAACTTGCCGAGCGCCTGTTGGTCGTCGCCCGAGAGGAAGTGGATTGAGGCGTCGATCTGTTTTGCCTCGAGCAGTGCCTCGGGGCTGTCGGGAATTGACTGGAGTAGATCGCGAAGCTTCTGCAGTCGCAAGAGATCGCCCCGGAAATAGAGGATCTCCGAGAGGAATCTGGCGTGGTGTGGGAACTCTTTGACGAACAGATACGCCTGCGTGAGGAAATCAGCAATCGGTGTGAGCGCTTGTGAGAGATTGACGCCGGCCTGGTAGACGGCCGGGTGGAGGAACCGATCTGGTAGGCGCTTGAAGAGTTCGCGGTAGGGGGAGGGGCTGAGGAAGATGAACAGCGGAACTTGGGGGCGGCCTGCTTGGTCGCGGTTGTCATGTTCGTCGAGGGATTCGAGATGTTTCCAGTCGCGCATGAAGAACGCGAGCCTGGCGTGACGGATCAGCTCTGGCGCAGAGACTCTTCCGATCCCCGGTGTTGCGTTACGGCGCAGGAAGTGGTTTACCAGAGGGGCGAGCCGCTGGTTGTTGGCCGCGATTTCTAGCAGCGGATTGACGAGCGACTCAATCAGGTAGAGATCCTCGAATTCCTCTTCGAGCCAGCCGATCTCGAGCAGTTTTTTAAGCGCCTCGCGTGATCGGATTGAGGAGAAGGTGCGATTCGCGACATCACGAGCGCCGACTTCTGCGAGGATGTAGTTGATCTCCGATGGGTGAAACGAAGCCGCTGCGACGGCGAGCGCGATTGCGACCGTCTGAGTATCGGAAGGGAGGGCCGCGTACTGCACGACCACCGTTGGCGGAGGCCACGGGGGAGCGGGGGAGGGCTTTTTCGCAGCTTTTTTCTTCGGCATCG
>JBLHKE010000562.1:0-5401 GCA_047619485.1 Verrucomicrobiales bacterium
TTAAGGCAAATGCGAGCAGACCGACCGTGCAAAAATTGTATAATGCGTTCTTTGCCATACTTTTAGATAAAAAATACCACTTCTAGCTGGAAGCGAATTGTGAGGCGTCGCTGAATTTTTCGGCCGCGTCGCTCGCTCAGTTCACATTTTCTAGGACTGCCTGCTATCTGGATGATATCTTAAACTACAACAGGTTCCAGCTCTTGATGACCTCAGAAAAAAACACATCGCCCCACCCAATCGAGCCGCCTCGTTCCTTAGAGGACACACGCCGAGCTCCGGCGCAGAACGCTTTCAGAATTTCAATTCCAGGCTCCCCAGACCAATCGATTCAGGATGTTCATCGGTGGGATAGAGATGGTGGCGAGGTCGGAGGGGAGCGATGGGGCGGAGCCCTCCGCGACTCTGCAGCCGGTAGAGACATGGAGACGTGTGCAGGTGTCGCCCGGGGTTGAGCTACATCTTCGTCCCGACCTACCGAAACTGAGGCCGGCGGAGTTGAAGAAGCTGGTGGAGCGCCTGGAGAGGGCGCTGCGGCGGGCGTTGTGAATCACAGTGACCCGTGGCGTGTTCGACTACGAGCTGGAGCTGGTCGCAAGGGTTCTAAAGATCGATGTCGGCGGGTGCAACCCGGTGGCAGGGCGCTCGACGAGGCAGCTACTTGAGGGGTGCAGGACGTGAGAGGCGTGCCGGGAGAGATGGCACCAAATGGTGTCATCACAACGGCGCCCCTACGACGGGGGTGCCGGGTTAGCCGCCGACCTCTTCGACCCGGGCCGATGGCGCGTTCGCCGATTCTTCCGGCATCTGCTCTGCATAGACGGCACCACGATCCACGATCGTCACCGACAACTTCATGTTGTTTGCGGCGATGACCCCCTGCAAGTGCGGCTGCATGATTGGGCTATCGGCAGCATGACGGCTCCGAGGACTTTCCAGACAGCTGGAGAACCGGATCGGACGGAGGCGAGTCCGGTCGAGATCGGGGGTCTGGAGCCGTCGTCCGGCACTGAAATCGCAGTATTTTCGGTTTCGACTGAGTATTTTGACCTTACGGTTCTGCAGCTGTAGCCGATTTTTCGGGCGCTACACCGTGGTGCGTTTAGCCTGCGGCGAGTGCCCCCGCCGGCAGCCGGAAGACAGCGGCCAGTGCCTGCTCTGCCCTCATCGGGAGCAAGCTCGGGCGGTTCCCACGCCCGCTCTCCTCCGATCCCCTCTTCCAAATAGATGGACAGCCGTCAGGTCGTCGGGACATAGTCAGCGATGAAGAACGTCCTCACCCCGCTCGCCCTACTACTGTGGAGCTTTCCCTTAGCGGCCGCTGCCGATTGGCCGCACCAGCGCGGCCCACAACAAGATGGCACGCTCTCGGATGATACGTCCGCGCTGGAATCTCTGCCGGACGATCCGAAGATCGTATGGAAGATCCCCGCCACCGATGGATTTGCGGCGCCGATCATCAGTAATGGCCGCGTGATTTACGGCGACTTCCAAAAGCGAAAGGAAAGCTACCACGCCCTGCAACTGGCAGATGCGAAACCGCTCTGGGACGACGAGTTGGATGATCCCCACAAAGACGGATTTGGCACCGGTCCGCGTTGCGCACCCGTCAGCGATGGGAACCTCGTGCTGGTTCAATCATGCAAGGGCGAACTGCACTGTCTCGACGCAGGGAGCGGAAAATTGATCTGGCAGAAGAACTTCCAATCTGATTTCGGCGCTCCTTACATCGGCGAAAAGGGCAAAGCCGCCGGGGCATCGCGTCACGGTTATGCCGCCAGCCCGTGCATCGATGGCGACCACGTGATCGCCACCGCTGGCGGTCCGGGCGCCAGCGTCGTGTGTCTTGAGAAAAGAACTGGCAAGGTGGTGTGGAAGTCGCAGGACGATCTAGCGGCCTACTCCCCACCATTGGTTGCGACCCTAGCAGGGGTCGAGCAAGTCGTCTGCTTCACCGCCAGTGGCGTGATCGGTTTGGAGCGAAGTCACGGGAAATTGCTGTGGCGAGTCCCTTTATCGACGGCGTTCGGCCGCCACGTTGTCGCCCCGATCGTGCATGGGGATCTGGTGATCGTCGGTTCCCACGAGATCGGTCTGGTCGCGACGCGCATTGTTGAAAAGAACGGTAAGGTCACCGCCCAAGAGGCCTGGAAACTCGGCAAGGAGATGGGGCCGAATTTTGCCAGTCCGATCTGTGTCGGCGATCACCTTTACATGGTTGCTGGACAACAGGTCGTGTGCCTCGATGTGAAAACCGGCAAACAAGCCTGGGCACAAGATGGCAAGATCCAAACCAAGGCGAACAGGGCTTTTGCGGCATTTATCGGCCTAGGGAAAAGCGTGATGATGCTGAACGACATGGGCGAGCTCATCCTATTCAAGGCGGATCCGAGCGCCTACCGCGAACTCGGCCGCACTCAGGTCTGTGGAAAGAATTGGTGCCACCCCGCCTATTCGGATGGCACTCTGGTCGTTAGAGATGCCAAAAAACTCACCTGCATCGATCTGCGTCCGAGCGCTAGGGACACCACTACCGACGACCTGTAGGACACACCCTTCGCCGTTTTGAAAGGCGATCGCCGGACGTGAGGGGGGAACGAATTGAATCCCCGTAAGGTCAAAATATTCGAACGAAGATCTCACCCTTTGAAATCAACATCGATCTTGCGGAAGAGCGACAGGATTTGAGTCGAGATGAGACCTATCCTTCGAGGGGGAGGCTGTTGGGCTGCCCAGATGGGAGGAACCATAGGGTTGGACACCCGGCTTCGGGACAGGCCGATCCCCCACCCTGCTCCCTGCATCGGGCACAACTCGCACGTCCCTACTCCCTACGCCGCCTCACGGTGGTAATACCGCAGCATGCCGCCGAGGCGCTCCCGGCACCGGACATCGCCAACCTCCTTCCCGATCTCGCCGCCCGCGCCGATGATCTGGTTCCCCAGTCCCTGGTGGTTGCGCTCCCCGTGGTAGTGGGCGACGAACTCTGCCAATGCCCGCTCCAGCTAGCGCTGGCCAAAGAAGATCATCCTGCCGAGACACTCGGACTTCAGCGATCGCATGTAGCGCTCGAGGTGGGCGTTTAGATTTGGACTCCTGGGCGGTAACAGGACAATGTCCATGTCTGTCATTCCTTTCAAGTAGGTGCGCAGCGGCAGGAACTTGGTGTCCCGGTCTACGAGCAGGTGGCTCGCGCCATCGAGGAATCCTCCACAGGCAGTCAAGTTCCGCGCCACCTGCCTGACCCAGTCCCCGTCAGGACTTTCGGTGACTCCCGCGATCTCCACGCGGCGAGTGTTCAGGCGCATGGCGACGAGGATGTATAGCGTGGTCAGCCCGCTCCTGGTCCACACCTCGACGGTCGTGAAGTCGATGGCGGCGATCGATTCCCAGCGCGCCTGGAGGAACGTCTTCCAGGTCGTCGTCTGTTTCCTTTCAGGTGCCGGTTCGATACCATGTCCTCTGACGATCTTCCCGACGGTGGTGTCGGAGATCTGGTGGTCGAGGTTGGCCAGCACTCGCTGGATCCGGTCGTAGCCCCAGGACGGGTTCTCCCTGGCCATGCGCAGGACGAACTCGACAACCTCTTCGGATATCGGCGGTCGTCCGGGGGCTTTCTTGCGGCGCTCGCTATAGTCCCACTTGGCTGCGACAAGCCGCCGGTGCCAGCGCAGGATCGTATCGGGTGTAACGATGGTCGTAAGCTCCATCAGCGCCCTGCGGCCGAGGGCCTTGCCTTTGGCAGCGAGAACTCTTCTCTGTTGGTCAGAGAGGAGGATCCGCCTCCTGCCCATCTTCTCCATCAGTATCCGGATCTGGGCGTTCTAGAACTCGATAATATCCTGCTGCTGGCGGTTCACCAATCCGGACAGAATCAGGAAGAACAGCTGCCAGGGGCGGAGGATGAAGTTCATGGAGTCTGATGCCGGAAACGAGTCGGCTCTTCGAGGACTTTCCACTTGGAGAACTGGATCGTGCGAGGGTCTGATCGGCTGCGATCGAGGATCTGGCGTCGTCGTCTGGCACTCAAATAGGAGCGTTTCCGGGTTCGGCCGAGTATTTTGAACAACTGGGGATTCCTCATACGCGCCGCTGTGAACTCATTGATGATGCAGGACGCCACAATGGCGATAGGGAGTTATCAAAGCAGTTGTATGAAGACGGGATGGCGAGGGCATTTTCGACCTGTAACACGAATCACTCGCAACCGACCGGTCACAAGGCGAGCAACCGCGACCTCACCTTGCTCATCGCGCCGACCAATCCGGACCGGATCGAACTCGGCAAAGGGCTGCAGCGCTGAGCACACGAGAGCTACTGGCTCGATGACAAGTTTACCGATACAGCACCGGGCACGCAGCCGGAGAGCTGGTGCCTAGTCCGTCCGAATGCGGTAAACGCAGCGCCGGGTGCCTGCCACGATGTGCTCAGATCTCTCGACCGCTACGTCCTCACCAAGAATGGCGCGGAAGACTTCCATTTCCGAATCGCAAAGCTTGGAGCACACTTTGGCCGCAGTGGAGATCGGGCAGTGGTTCTGGATCAGCAGGAACGATCCGTCAGGCTGGCACTGTACTTCGGCCATGAAGCCTTCTTCATTCCTGAGGGTAGCTAACGCCTGCAGTCGATTCTGGAGTGTATCGCGAGCCGGGATACGGGACCGGTAAATCTCGATCTGTTGCTCGGCGCATCGCGAGATAAGTCGTTTGACGCCCTCTTCGCCGAAGGTGTCTTCGGCCGCGTTCAACAAATTCACGGTCATGACCGCATGGGCGTCAGGAAACTCCGACTCGGCTGCCGGCGTCAGACACCACATCTTGGCTGGCCGTCCAATGGCGCGTTGCTCTTCCTGGTAGGTCACCAGTTCGTTTGTGCGCAGAGCGTAGAGATGTTGGCGGACGGCCATGGCAGAGATACCCAGTTGCGCTGCCAAACTTCCCGAATCGCGCGGCCCCTGCTGCTTGAGCAGATGCAGGATCGCCTGCCGATTGGGGACGCGACCGGATTTTTTCTGAACCTCACCGGGTATCTTCATGCCGGGAAGCTTACGGCAAACCTGCCTTGAAGGCCAGCCGCATCAGCAATTACTTTCAAAAGATAAAACTTTCGAAAAGCCCCTTGCGGAACAAACAGCGTCGCCTACACTTTCGAAAGCATTTACTTTCAAAAGTCAGGCAACGGATACTGAGCCACCTGAGAAGACCGGAGCCCGAGTGCAAGAACCTAAACAGAAATTTATGGCCGACACCGCGAACAAATACTCCGAAAACGTCGGAGGAAACATTTACGTCGATGACCAGTGCATCGACTGCGATCTGTGCCGGGAAACCGCACCGGACAATTTCACCCGCAGCGACGACGGCGGTTATTCCTACGTCTATAATCAACCGACGACACCAGA
>JBLHKE010000563.1:0-5392 GCA_047619485.1 Verrucomicrobiales bacterium
GAGAGTGGGTCTCCAGTTTTTGCATCGTAGACGACACCTAGCAAAGTGCCCCCGTGTAGCGCCTCGCCCATCGTCTTTGGGAAAAGTGATTCGTCGGTAGCTGTGGTGCCCTCGATCGGCAACTCGGCGGCAGACTCTTCGATCACCTTGTTGGTGAGATTATTGAGAGCCAGAAGCGGATCTTCGAAGTTCAGCTTCATCCAACCGTCATTGGGCAGATTCAATGTTCTCCGCTTTGGATTCGATGGGGGCGAGGCGGGATCGCCGGAGAGGGGGGCTCTGCCAGTTGGGTAGAAGTCCGCTTCGCTAGGGAAGAGGTCGCTCGACAGCTGGACGTTCTGGCCCAGTGGCAATCGGAGTTCATCCCCGCCAGCTGGTCTCCAAATGATGCAGATCACAAGCAGCGGCAGGAGCCGGATACGCGTGCGGAGGCGCTTGCCCGCACGTAGTTTACTGCGCGGGATGTTTTTTCGTGTTCCCATTCCTCAGCGCTGGTCTTGGGCTGTGGTTGGGAACGGGGATCTGCTAGTCTCTGGACTAGTCAGCGCCATGCTGGGAAAATTAGATTTGTTCATGTGTTTCCAAGGGGATTGATGAGTGCTTGAATGCGGGGAAGTCACGTTTTTAGCTTGGGCTCGGCCACTCGGAAACGGGTGCTGCGTTAAGCTTCTGTGACACAGTCACAATTCCGTCACGTAGATCGTTTAATTGATTGATCGCTAATGTGACGCCCCGATAGAGTCCGACCCATGAATCCAGCAGCCAACGACATGCCAGTGTTACAAATGGCCGGAATCACGAAGCGATTTCCGGGCGTGGTGGCGTTGGACTCGGTCGATCTGGAAATCGCCCCTGGGGAGGTGCTTGCCCTCATCGGAGAAAATGGCGCCGGAAAATCGACATTAATGAAAGTGCTCGGGGGAGTGCATCAACCGGACGGCGGAACCGTCCGAGTGCAGGGTGAAGTGGTCGCGATCCGATCGGTGAGCGATGCCGACCGTTTGGGGGTCGGGTTCGTGCACCAAGAACTCAATGTTTTGGACAACCTCGATGTGGCCGGGAATATTTTTCTGGGTAGGGAGCCACGCAGGAGACGGTTCCTGGTTGATCGCGACCGCATAGCGGCTGATGCCCAACCTTTACTGGATATGTTAGGGTTGAAGGTTTCGCCAGATACGTTGCTGGCTGGCCTGTCCCTCGGGCAGCAGCAGATGGTGGAGATCGCGAAGGCGCTGTCGAAGGATGCCCGTGTGATCATCATGGACGAGCCGACCTCGAGTCTGACCTTGTCGGAGACCGAAAAACTCCTCGAGGTGATCGCGCAGCTGAAGGCGCGCGGGATTGCGGTGATCTATATCTCGCACCGGCTGGGCGAGGTGAGCGAGTGCGCAGATCGCGTCATCGCCCTGCGCGACGGGCAGAATGCGGGAGGGCTTTCGAAAGATGAGATCGATCACGATGCGATGGTCGCGCTGATGGTCGGCCGAGAACTGGGCGATTTCTACGATCGGGTCGAGACGGAGAAGGTCCGCGGGCGCTTCAAAGTCGCTGAACTCGAGACCGCGGCCTACCCAGGGCGCCCGGTTTCCTTTGAGGTCGCCGGGGGCGAAATCCTAGGGTTCGCTGGCCTCGTCGGATCAGGGCGATCCGAGGTGGTGCAGGCGATTTTTGGCGTGGATCGGGCGCTTGCTGGTCGGATGGAATTGGATGGCGAAGCGGTGGCGTTGAATTCGACGCGGGCGGCGATCGGCCGGGGAATCTACCTGGCTCCGGAGGATCGCAAGCGGGCTGGGGTGATTTTAGAGTTTTCGATCGAGCACAATATCTCCTTGGCCGGGTTACAGACCTTCGCGACGCGGGGATTGGTCGATCGAATTTCTGAGAGGGTGGTCGCGGATCAGCAGATGGGCGATCTCGGGATCAAGGCGCCGAATGCCGAATCGGCCGTCGGTAACTTGAGCGGCGGCAACCAGCAGAAAGTGGTGCTCGCAAAGTGGCTTTCGATGGAGCCCAAGGTGTTGATCTTCGACGAGCCAACGCGCGGCATCGATGTTGGGGCGAAGGGCGAGATTTACAAGTTGATGCACCAGTTGGCTGCGGAGGGCGTGGCGATCATCATGGTGAGTTCCGATATGGAAGAAGTTTTGGGTGTCAGTGATCGGATCGCCGTGATGCACGAGGGGCAGATCTCAGGCTTTCTGAGCCGCGAGGATTTCTCTGAGGAGGCGGTGATGCGTTTGGCGGTTGGGGGCGATTCGGCACGGCAGGTTTCTTGAGAACCAGGTTTCCAGTTTACAATTTATGAAAAAAATCCGCGAAAAATACCAACGTGAGATCGGGATGTTGATCCTGTTGATCGTGCTGATGGTAGTGACGACCCTGATCAATCCGAAATTTCTGTCCCTGGCGAATTTCAGCAATGTCTCGAAGACGATTGGCGTCTACGGGATCCTGAGCATCGCGGTGGGGACGGTGATCATCACGTCGGGCATCGACCTCTCTATCGGCTCTCTGCTGGCGCTTCTCGGAACCCTATTTTTCTACATGCTGACCGGCGAGCCGAAATGGCTGCCGTCCTCGTTTCCCTGGGGATTGGCGGTGTTCATCGTCATCGTCCTCGGGCTCGCGGTGGGGGCGATCCATGGTTTCTTCATCGGCAAAGTGAAGATGCAGGCATTCGTGGTCACGCTGTGTGGCCTGCTGTCCTATCGCGGTCTGGCGCGCACGCTATCGAACGATAGCCAAGTCGGATACTCGGCTGTCAGCGATGACCTTGCGACCCTGAAAGTGCTTGGCGATGGCTCGTTGGGGCAATTGTTGTTTGGCGAGCAGGCTGCGGAGTCGGGCTTTCTATCTCAGTTGATCTACTCGATCCCGATGACCTTCATCTACCTCATCATCATCGCAGTTGTGATGGGCGTTGTCCTGCACCGTAGTGTGTTCGGTCGCTATCTCTACGCGACGGGGCGCAACGAGGAGGCTGCGCGCTATTCGGGGATCAATACCAAGCTGGTGATCTGCGCGGCCTACGTGATCTGTGGTGGGCTGGTGGCCTTCGCGTCGATTCCCTACGCGCTGTTCACCGGGTCGGTCACCCCTTCTGGTCACGGATCGTTCGTCGAGCTCTACGCGATCGCGGGCGCGGTGCTCGGCGGTTGTGCACTGAAAGGCGGGGAGGGGACGATCGTCGGAATTGTCATTGGTGCCGTGATCCTGGTGCTGTTGCAGAATATCGTCAACATGCTCGGGTTGCCGAGTTCCTTGACTGATTTCATCATCGGGGGCGTGCTGTTCGTCGGCGTATTACTGAACCAGATGGGGATCGCTGGAATCAAACGGATGATCGGTCTCGGTTCGAAAAAGCCGGCATGACCATTTCGACTCGTTCGATCAAGGCTCAGTATTTTCTCGCCTACGCCCCGCTGGGCAGCCTCGGCCCGCTGTTGCCAATCTTCCTCAGTCAAGGCAAGGGGTTTACGATCCCACAATTCGGTCTGCTGATCGCGGTGACGGCTTGGGCGATGGTGGTGACACCGGTGATCCTGGCGTTCTTCGCAGACACGCGGATCGATTCGCGCCGGCTACTTGCTGGCGCGTATTTGATTGGTGGGATGGCGTTGATCGGAATCTTTTTCGCCGAAGGGGTGGTGGCAGTGTCGATCCTCTACGGCATCTACTCATTGGCGTTCGTGCCGACGCTACCACTGACCGATGCGCTCTACTTCTCGGCAGAGCGGGCGGCCGAGAGGGAGGGGAGGAAGGTCAGTGCTTACCAGTTCGTTCGGATCTGGGGGACGATCGGCTTCATCGTGCCCAGCCTGGTGTTGTATTTCCTGCTCAAGGGAGAGGAGTCCGCAGGCGCGATCATGTGGGTCGGGATGGGGTGGTGCTTACTCGCCGCGGCGAACACGTTCTTCCTCCCTTCGGTGCGCGTGGCGAGCGCGCCCGGTATCAAGGGGCGCAAGGCCTTGCCGACGGCCGATGCGCTGAAGACGCTCTACGCACCCGGCACGCGGGTGTTCTGCTTCGCGATGTTCTTGGCGTTCATGTCGGCGATGACCTACTACAACCTCTTCCCGCACTACCTGCGTGAGATTGCCGGAATCCCCAATGATTCAGTTGGGCTGGTGATGATCCTCGGGGTGGTCGTCGAGGTCTTCTTCATGCTGGGGTTTGGTGCGCTGCGGAAGCGCTTTCGGCTCAAAGGGGTGCTGATACTGGGGGTTGCGGCGATGTTTGTCCGCATGTCGATGCTTGCGGCATTTCCCTACGCGTGGACAGCGATCGTGGTGCAGATTTTGCATGGACTCGAGTCGCTGGCGCTCTATGTGGTGCCGATGATCTACATCGACCGACTCGCAGGCGATGGCTTCCGTAGCTCCATCCAAGGGGCTTACGTGATGACGGTTTCGGCCTGCTCGCGGATGCTCGGAGCGTTGGCCGCGGGAGCGATCGGAAAGGTGAGCCTGATCGCAGCCTTCCAGTGGGCGAGCCTTCTTAGCCTGACCGCATTGTTGGTGCTGATCTTCCTGTTCAAGCCGATCGAAGTGAGAGAGTGAAGAACTCCCTCTTTACGGCTGCTGAAAGTGCTGCTTTACTCGGCGATTGATGCCCAAGAAGTCAATCTCCCCAGAGCCGCGCACGGGTTTCCGTGTTTGGGTGGATTGTGTTCTTTTGTATCTCATCGTAAGCGCGTTCGGAGTTGGCGGGATGCTCACGGCACTGCTGGCTACCTTGATCCACCTGGTGCTGCCGCGCAATCGAGGCAAGCGCCTCGGGCGTTGGCTCAATCTCGGGTTGTTCCGGCTGTTCGCCTGGGTGATTCGTGCGGCGCATCTGGTCTATCCTGAGCTAGAGGCACTGGATACTTTGCGCGAGGAGAAGGGGATCATCATCGCTCCGAACCACATCACCTCGCTGGATGCGTTGTTCGTGATCTCGAGGCTGCCGAACATCGTCTGCATCATGAAAGCGCCGCTGTGGGACAACCCGGTGTTCGGTGGTGGTTCGCGCCTTGCAGGGTACATCCGCAACGACATGGGTTCGGCGATGTTCCGCAAGGCATCGGAGGAGTTGCAGGCCGGTGAGCAGGTATTGGTCTTTCCGGAGGGGACGCGGGGTAGTGAGAGCCCGATCAGCTCCTTCAAGGGAGGGGTCGGGATCATCGCTCAGCATTCCGGCGCTGAGGTGCAGACCGTGTTGTTCGAGAGCAATACGCGCTACCTCGGGAAGGGCTGGCCGGTGTGGAAGAATCCGCACTGGCCGATGCTCTACCGGGTGCGGCTCGGCAAGCGCTTCCGATTGGAGAAGAATGGCAACGTGAAAGAGTTTGTCGCGGAGCTGGAGGAATACTATTCTCGCGAGCTTGAAAACAGTGAGTTCTAATTCCCAC
>JBLHKE010000564.1:0-5377 GCA_047619485.1 Verrucomicrobiales bacterium
CTGGCACTGGGCACGAGTTCGGCGGTTTCACGCTGGACACTGGAGCGCATTCCCTGACCGGTGCAAAAGGTGAGGCGGTCGCGCTTTCGCCGAAGGAATACGATCTGTTACTCTACCTGGTCGAGCGCTCGGGTCGGGCGTTGAGCCGGGATCAGATCATGAACGCTGTGTGGGGCTACGGCTGCATGGTGACGCCGCGCAGTATCGATCGCTTCGTGAATAATTTGCGGAAGAAAATCGAGCCCGATCCGAAGCGGCCACGTTACCTGCTGACGGTGCGGGAATTTGGCTACAAGTTCGAGAGGTGACAGCGAGAGCCATGGCCGGATTCTTTGGGGATTGACCGCAGATTGACGCTGATTTTCTTAGGTTGAAGGCTGCGCCAATCAATCGGAATGATTCTGAGCCAAGGCGTTTGGGGCGTCTTGCCGCGAGTGTTTTAGTGGCGGGGCGAGACGCCCCTGACTCCTTGGTGCCACCACCTATTCCAGTGGTGTTGCTGCACTCAACCTCTGGTTACAGGGGTTAAATTCTCTGGGTGACGCGTCTCGATCGCTCTCAGACACCCCTCGCGATCATAGATCCAGTTGGTGTAAGGCAGCGGCCAGAGGGCGAGACCGGCGCGCTGGAACATCTTGTAGCGTTCTAGTGGGAACACGTGAGCCGTCGGCCCGGGGCAGCCAATGAGGTCGATGGCTAAGCTCTGACCGTCTCTTGCTGCTAGCAGGTCGATGTTCAGGCCCGCGACCGGGCAGCCGAGCCAGACTTGGTAGCCGCGCGACTCAAGTTCGTGTTGCACCTCACTCGCGAATCGGTCGAGTAAAGCTAGCTGCTGGTTGTGCTCAGGTAGGATTGGATCGTTGGCGGTTTCGATGAATGTTAGGTATTTTCGCAGGAGTGATTCTGCAGGGAGCGTGGTGGGATCGATGGAGGAGAACACCGCCTGGTGCTGGCGGGCGCGGGTGATGGCGACGTTGAACAGGTCGGGGCGCTCGAGGAAACGCCGCGAGGCTGCTGGGCTGTCTGCATCGATCGCGAACGACAGGAACATCAGGTCGCGCTCCTCACCCTGGAAGGTGTGGGCGGTGCCAATCAAGATCTGGTGGCGGGCGAAGATTTCGTTGCCGAAACGCTCGTTGATGCGGGCTGCAAGGTGATCAACCTGCGCGCGGAAAGGCGAGAGGACGCCAATGCTCGGTAAGTTTTGTAGTCCGGCGAGTCCCTCAGCCAGGCGTGATTCGATCGCACAGAGGATGGCTTCTGCCTCAGCCCGGTTGATTCCGTCTTTGGAGCGCTCACCGCTGATCCGGTGGTTGTGAATCGATGTGCGGCTCTCGCGTCCAGGCTTCTCGGTCATCACGTTGAGCTTGTCCGCGTAGAATTGTTGGTTGCTGAAACGGATGATGGCGGGCTCGCTGCGGAAGTGTTCGTTGAGAAAGTGGATGCACTCTTGGGTGTCGATCCTTGCTGATGCGAGATCGAGGATGCTGCGGTTGCGGTAGTTGAAAAGGTTACGTTCGCTGTCTGTCAGGCTGTGGTTGTCGGCGAACTCGCGCTGGCGATCGTTGGCGAGGAACGAGAGGTGGCGCAGCTGCCGAGGATCCCCGACGATGACCGCGCGTTTGGCTCGCTGGAGGAGGGGGAGGCAACTGGCGATGTCGCATTGGCTCGCCTCATCGATGATCGCCACATCGAATAATTCTTGCCGGTTCGGCAGGACGCGGTGGGCGTCGGAGAGGTTGGTGAGCCAGACAGGAAGGATGCTCAGCAGGACGTCGAGATCGATGCTGTCGAACAGTTGTTCCTGTCGGGTGCCGGTGCGGGCACCGAGGGCAGTGCGGAGGGTTTTGATCGCCTTTCGATGGGTTGCGATGCCCTGTTCGATGCGCCGATCCTGTTGGTTCTGGATGAGATCAGACGCTAGAAAACTCCGCTGTCTTAGCAGTTCGTGTAGGCGGGTCACCCGGCTCCACAGTGGTTCGAGGTGCTGATTTTTACGGGAGATGAAGTAGCCTGCGATTTTTTTGAAAATCGATTGTGAGCCACCGCTGAGTGCTGCGAGTGTCTTTCCCCAACGGATGTGAAGGGCGCTAGTATCCTCGATTTTTTCCTCGAGCTTGCGGAGGCTCTGATCGGTTTGTTTGAAGGCTTCGGCGAGAGATGCTCCACGTACCAAAAGTTCGCCTGGTGGGTTTTGCGGACTGTTTAGGAGCGAGTCGATGTAGCTTTTCAGCGCCTTCATGTAGTGTCGGCGCCCGGCGCGGACAACTTTGCCCGAGGCTCCTAGTTGCTCTTCGATCTTGTTGGCGATGACGTCGACAGCGTGGTTCATCTTCGAGCCGACCACGACCGACTCACCCCGGTTGAGGTGGTCGAGGGCGATGGCGGCGATGGTGTAAGATTTCCCGGTGCCGGGTGGTCCGATCACGAGGCTGAGCGGTTCGGTGCGTGCGCGGCGCAAGATCTCGGTCTGGCTTAGGCTGAGGACGGCGGGGATCGTCTCGGGGGTCGTGTCCGGTTCTGCTGGCGGTGGGATCTCGCCGGTGATGATGGCTTGGAGTGGGCGCGAGTGGTTTTGTGTTTCGGCGATTTCTTGGAGCTCTGTTAGGACTCCACGCGATTCGGTCGGTCGTTTGACCAGGCAGACGGCGGCGGATGGGAAGACTTGGAATCCAGAATCGAGTGTCGCCTCGGCAGCTGCGGCGCGCAGTTCTCTGCCGGCGGTGAGAGTGGGGAATTGCCACATGGTGCTGGCATCGCAGTGACTGATTCCCGCGGCGAGAGTTCTCGCTGCTGCTGAGATTTCAGGCTCCTCGATCTGCCAATCGTCGAAACACGCGTCGATCAGATCGGTGAGCGGCACGTCGCTCTCGCCCGACTGGAGGGCATCGAGAAGCCCGGAGTTAGTCCGGCGGCCCTCGAGATCAATGCACAGAGCCGTGTAGTCGCCGTCGATCTTAATCTCGGCTGGGAAGGTGAGGAGTGGGGCGCAGATTGACCGGGTTTTCCCATTGGCTAGGGCGAGCTTGCCAACGATCGGGAAGGCCGTGTAGAGCAGTTGCTTCTCCTTCTGGTAGGTAACGGCATCTTGGTAGGCTGCCCTGCCGCGCTTTGAGGAGAGTGGCACCTCGTGCAGGAAGCCGTCGAGGAGTTCCTCGTTGCCCTTGAGGAATATGAGATGGTCGACGCTGGATCCGAGCAGGTTCCACAACACACCACGCGCATTGTCTTCGCGGTAGCAGTCGTGTAGGTAGCGGATGATCTCGGGGCGGAACGGCATCGGGGAGTGGTGGATGTAGGCTCGGCGAATTTTTGCTTTTGGGAAAAACTTGTTTAAGCTTTACGTATGATTATGCGTATTCTGGTTTTTGTCGGCATCTTATTTTCTCTCAGCGCCTGCAATGGTGGTGCAGACGATGTGGCGCCGGCACCGACGTCGGGGACCGCTGGTGGGCGCTCAGGGATTGCGCTTTCGAGTGCCGAGGCGAAATCGATCGGCCGTAAGATCTGGGTCAACGAGTGCGCGGGCACGGTGTCTGGCCTGACCAGTTGGAACAAAGGCGAGTACTTTGCCTCTCTCGGCATCGGGCACTTCATCTGGTATCACGGGCAAAGAAGCGGGCCGTTTGAGGAGAGTTTTCCACCGCTGATCCGATTCATGAAAGCGAAGGGTGTGACTGGTATCCCGGCGTGGATCACCCCGACGACCAAGTGTCCATGGACTAGTCGCGAAGTCTTTTTGGCGGCGAAGGACTCCGCGAAGATGGTTGAGTTGCGATCCTTCCTGCACCGCACTATCCCGACCCAGACGGCATTCATTCTACAGCGGCTCGAGCAAGCCTTACCGAAGATGTTGAGAGAGGTGCCGGGAACAGAGCGGGAGTTGGTGAAAGGACGATTCTATGCGGTCGCTAGTACGGCTGGAGGGAAGTATGCGCTGATGGACTACGTGAATTTCAAAGGCGAGGGAACGAATCGCAACGAGCGCTACAAGGGACAAGGTTGGGGGATGTTGCAGGTGCTGCAGGGGATGCGCGGCAAGCCGAATGGGGTGGCCGCCGTGAAGGAATATGCCGCGTCGGCGGAGCGGGTGTTGACGAAACGGGTTGCGAACGCTCCGAAGAAGGAGAGCCAGTGGCTGCCGGGTTGGACGAATCGGGCTCGCTCATACGCGAGTTGGAAGCCGTAGGGGAGGGCGAGGGATTTGGGAGATTTAAGATCACTCAAACCTTTTTTGGGTGCTGCGGTGGAGGCGTTCGGAGGGGCGGTTTTTGATTTATTACGTTGCCACCTTTCACCGCCGTAGGCGCTGGAAAACTCCTTGATCTTCCCGAAGAATCGGGCATTGGTTCCCGCCTATGGCTACCGAAACGACTCTCATTCTCTTCAAGACCGACTGTGTTCAAAAAAAACTCGTCGGTCAGGTTCTTCAGCGCTTTGAAGCTGAGGGTTTCGCGGTTCGTGGGATCAAGATGATGGAGTTGACTAGCGAACTCCTCAGCGAGCACTACTCGCACGTTGCGGACAAGCCGTTTTTCCCTGAGATCGTCGCCTTCATGCAGGCTTCGCCGGTGATTGCGCTAGCGCTTGAAGGTGAGGATGCTGTTTCTCGTGTGCGCGATCTGCTCGGGCCGACCGATTCTACCAAAGCAGAGAAGGGAACCATCCGCGGCGACTTTGGCGTGAATATGATGACCAACGTCTGTCATGCGTCGGACTCTGTTGAGAACGGGACGATTGAGGTGAAGCGCTTCTTCGCTGATAGCGAAATTTTCTCCTACTAAGGGGTTATTTACTGACAAGCCCTAACTGTTCCGCAAAGGTTCAACCCTCTTCCCGCAACACGACGCGTTAGAACAGGCCTTTGTAGTTGAACAGATCGGGTAGTGCGTAGATGCGATGAGTGTCCGGTGACTGCCCTTTGATGTGGGTATTAAGTGCCCGCAGGATCTTTTCCTGCGGCTTGCGCTTCAACCGCCGCCCTTTTCGCGCCCGCGCGACCATCTTGTGCGAGAGCTGTTCGGTGGAGGCCGCGACTAGGTCGTGGTTGCAGAGATCGAGCGAGTTCATGATCTCGTCGAGCGGTTGGGGGCCGAGATTGAGCTCGAGCTGGTCGGGGTTGGACATCTTTGAGATTGCAATAAGCTAGAATTCATGGGACGCAAGCGGTCTCCAGTTATGAAAATTCTGCTATCCACTTGCACCTACCAGGACACCCCCGGCGAACACCATGATCTGTTGAATGGAACTGGATGGGAAGTCGTCTGCGAGCGCGGGCCGTTGACCGAGGAGAGGATGCTCGAACTGGCAGGTGAATTCGATGCTTTTATTTGTGGCGATGACCTCATCTCGCGTGCGGTCATCGAGAAGTCGCTAC
>JBLHKE010000565.1:0-5375 GCA_047619485.1 Verrucomicrobiales bacterium
AACTCAATTACCTAAAATTTGCCATCTGGATCTTTGTACCAATGGCGACAGCCGATACGATAGAAACGATCACTGGCAACGGCGAACCCGGATTCAACGGCGACGGCGCAACTGCGGTGGACGCACGGATCAACAATCCATTCGGTGTTGAAGTAGGACCCGGCGGGCACGTTTATTTTTGCGACACTGGCAACCACATCATCCGCATGATCGATCGCGACAGCGGCACCATCCGTACCATTGCAGGGATCGGCGGTGAGCCAGGCTACAGCGGCAACGGCGGTCCAGCGACCGAGGCAAGGTTGAACGAACCCTACGAGCTGCGCTTCGATCGCGATGGCCACCTCTTTTTCGTAGAGATGAAGAACCACCTCGTACGCCGCATCGATGCAAAAACCCAGCGTATCACGACCGTCGCCGGGACGGGCGAGGCCGGTTTCAGCGGTGATGGGGGGCGTGCGACTAAGGCGAGATTGAACCGCCCGCACAGCATCATTTTGGATGGAAGCGGCGATCTTTTTATCTGCGACATTGGCAACCATCGCATCCGCAAGGTCGAGGTGCGCAGCGGCAAGATCTCCACCTATTGTGGCAACGGGAAAAAGCAGGGGCCGGCCGATGGGGCGAATATTTCCCCCGAAACAGGGCTCAAGGGGCCGCGCGCGTTGGCGATCGATGCCGAGGGGAACTTCTGGCTCGCGCTGCGTGAGGGCAACCAGGTGGTCAAATTTGACCGCCAGTCAGGGCGCATCGAACACATCGCAGGGACGGGCAAGAAGGGGTTCACCGGAAATGGTGGTGCCGCGAACAAGGCGACGCTCTCGGGGCCGAAGGGGATTGTGGTCGATGACAAGCGCCACCGTGTCTACCTGGCAGATACCGAGAGCCACAGCATCCGCGCGATCGATTTCTCGGTGGAGCCAGCCCGGCTGATCCTGATCGCTGGTGACGGGAAACGCGGGGATGGGGCAGGGGAGGATCCTCAGAAATGCCGGCTTGCTCGTCCGCATGGGGTCGGGCTGGATCCGGAGAGTGGCGACCTTTTCATCGGCGATAGCGAGGCACATAAAGTGCGCAGGGTGCGTGTTGGAGCTGAGTGAGATAGAAGACCGGTGGGGTAGAGGCTTGGTTTTTGTGGAGGGAAAGTTGAAGTTAACGTTCACCTTAACCTCCAGAAGCTGAGCCTGGCTCGCTGGGACTTCTTCGAACCGACGTCGCCTGCGCAACCAAGACATACTTTGCCGCGAGGCGTGCGCCTTCTTTCCTTTCCGTCTCATCGAGTTCCCGCACCACCTTGGCTGGCGAGCCGAGCACCAGTGACCTTGCTGGAACTTCGGTGCCAGCGAGGACGAGCGCTCCCGCGCCAACGATCGAGCCAGCCCCAATGACTACGCCGTCCATGATGATCGCCCCCATGCCGACGAGCACGCCGTCACCAATGGTGCACGCGTGAATCAATGCCCGATGCCCGATGGTGACATCGTCACCGATCTCCACCCCGAAATCGTCCGACAGATGAACGACAGTTCCGTCCTGCAAGTTGCTGCGTTGGCCGATGCGGATGCAATTGATATCACCGCGCAGGACACTGCCGTACCACACGCTCGACTCTTCCCCAATGGTGACATCGCCGATGATGTGAACGCCATCCGCAATGAAGGCGGAAGGTGCGATTGTCGGTTCTTTATCAAGGAATTCGAGGTTTGGCATAAATTGGGATTTAGAGTTTATACGATAATTAATGCCTCTAAAATATTCAGAATCTGCCGAAACAGGCAAAAATTCTTACGAAATAAGGGTATATCATCCCTTTATCACCATGAAACGCTTTACAAGGAGTTAGCCATCCTTATTAATAATCTTTATGAATAAGGCAGAATTGTGTGAGAAAACTCAACAAGCATTGGGCGACGAGGCTTCTAAAGCCAACGCCGAGAAGGCTGTGAAAGCCGTCCTCGATGCAATTGCAGATGGTGTCCGCAAGGACGAAGTCGTTCAGCTGATCGGCTTTGGCACGTTTAAGGTGTCCCATCGAGCGGCGAGGATGGGCCGGAACCCGAAGACTGGTGAAGCAATGCAGATCAACGCTTCCAAGTCCGTAAAGTTCAGCCCATCGGCTGCGTTCAAGAAATCACTCTAGATTTCTTCGGACGCGAAATATGACTAGCTGCACCCTCCAAGGAGCAACTAAACCGAATCCTCAACTGACCCCCTTGATCTGGGGGTAACTAAACCCGCAGCGTTAAGGCTGCGGGTTTTGTGTTGGTAGAGACAAGGCACATGGTGCGTCTCACCCCCCTAAGGATCAGGCGTTATTCGAACGGGGCGAAACGCCCCTGACTGCTTGGCGTGAGACTCGCGGCCTGCGCTTACTCGATGAAACGGATCTTACCAGCCGGGGTCTCGGTCGCGGCCTGGACTGCCATCTCGGCGTGCTGCTCGTCGGTGCAGGCGGAATCGACTGGGGCGTCGGCCTCTTTGTCGCTGTCGCCGACCAGGCCTTTCTCTAGCATGTAGGTCTCAACTTCTTCACCGCTGACGTCGGCGAGCATCTCGCCGTCGACGATGACACAGGGAGAGAGCGGCTGGCCGCTCTTCTGCTCCATCTCCCAGCGGAAGGCGGGGTTGGCAATGATGTCTTTCTCCTCGAAGCCGAGGTCGTGCTTGCGCATGATCGCTCGGATGCCCTCGCTCCAACCACAGTAGGTCTTGAGGTAGGCGGTGATCTCTGGCTTCTTGTTTTCGGTGGCGGTGTTATCTTTCATGGTTCAGCGGTGGATGGGGTTGGGTGTTCGTGGGCTGGGAGGCTACGCTGCTCTGAGACCCGGATCAAGTGCTCTCGGAATGATCTAGCGCACCCAGACCTGGAAGCCTGGGAAGCTGCGTTCGAGCCTGTAGTTGCCGTCTTCGATGACCTTGCGACCAAAACCAACTGGATCGTGGATATCGGGCTTGGAGATCAGGACGGTGTCCGGCAGGTTGCTCCCCTTTGGTTCACCGAAGAAATAGACGAACATCCCACCCGCGGCGACATTGCCCTGAGGGACAGACTCTGGTGTGTAGTGCGAAATTCCCGCCAGGTTGGCCACCCAGAGCACGTTGCGCCCGGCGGCATACTCGGCCTCCACCACCGCCTTGGCCTGACGGTAGTCATCGCGCAGGTGACGCGGGGCGAGGCGGATGCTGAGCGTCGAGGCGGACAACGCGAGCAGTGCTGCGATCGATAGCACTCTGCGGGTGCCTTCCATACGGATCGAGAGAAGGGTGCCTGCGAGAGCCATCGCAATCACGGGCGAGAGCGGGGCGAAGTGCCGACCGAGTACACGAAAGTCCTTGAAGATGCCGAGTAGGAGGAAGAAGGCGAAAGCTGGCATGAGTAGGCCGAGGGTCACCAGCAGGGGCTTGCGCCAGTGCGTGGAACGTCTCAGGTCGAGCACCGCCGCGACGGCGATCGCAAAATAGATCAATGTTAGTATTGCGATGACCGCGAGGTAGCGCAGGGCGAAAGCACCCACGCCATTAGCCCTGAGGTCGTCCCGGCCAGGCCCGAGCCCGGCGAAGCCGGCCAGCTCGTAGGCGGCGTAGGCGAGACCTTGGAAAATTCCCCCGAACGCGGTCGCTGCTCGCGCGCCAGTGGCGAGGACGCCAGCGTAGTAGTACCCCAAGCCGGCCAGCACAAGAGTGGAGGCGACCGCAACCCCAATGATCAGTCCCTTCGGCGCAACCACGCGGCCAGACTTAAGCGCCCACAGGAACAAGAGGATGAACAGGCCGGTCCATGGGACACTCAGTAGCGAGGCTCCCGACATCACCAAGAGGCCGATCGCGGTGACGATCAAGTCCGAGCTGTGGATCGCCTGTCGCGTCCAGATGATGCGCACAGCGCAGGCCATAACCGCGCACCCGCTGCCGATTTGCATCGCGTAGGGGCGAGCTTCATTTAGGTAGTACCATGTGAAAGGGGAGGCAAACAACAGCGCGACCGACAACCAGCGGAGCCGTGGGGACTCACGCAGGAGGTGCCACATCGCGCCTACCCCGAACAGGAACCAGGGGACGTTCGCCAGCCGCAACACGCGCTCGCCATCGCCGAGCGCGGTCTCCCAGAAATGCACGAAGCCCATGTAGAAGGGCATCAGGTTGTCCGAGGTGCTGAGCACGCCAAGACGCTGCTGAAATTCGGCGAAGGTATCACCCTTCACCAGGAACACCGTCATCAACTCGTCGATCCACAGGCTGTGCGTGGTGATCGCGAGGATACAAACGAGCAGCGCTAGGCCGAGGACAGTGGTGAGCGAGAGGATAGGGGAGCGGTGGCTTGAACGCGTCATGGACTGGCGATCCTACCTTGTCAGCCAGGAGTTTACATCCGTTTTTTAAAGCTCGACAGCAGGGCGGGGAATGTCTTGATTGGCCTTCCCCTACATGGTTGATGAAACAGAGAAACAGGCGCGCCCGCGCTTCAGCTTGGTGGTGCCAGTATTCAACGAGTTCCCGATGCTGCCGGCGCTGCGCGAACGCTTACCCAAGTCGCTCGATGCCGTCTGTAACGATTGGGAAATTGTGTTCGTCAACGACGGCAGCACCGATGGCTCGCTCGATGATCTGCTCGTGTGGCACGCGAGCGAGAAGCGGATTTCGGTGGTCAATCTAAGCAGGAATTTCGGCCACCAGGCAGCGGTGTTCGCCGGGCTTTCGCACGCGCGTGGGGCAGTGGTTGGCGTGATCGATGCGGATCTCCAGGACCCGCCCGAGCTGTTGGCTGAAATGTACGAGAAGCTGCTCAAGGAGGCCGACGTCGTGTATGGCGTACGCACGGGACGCAAAGAGGGACCGATCCTCAAATCTTGCTACTGGGTCGCCTACCGGGTGATGAACGCGCTCGCCGATCACCCACTGCCGCTGGATAGCGGCGATTTCTGCCTGATGCGCCGCAAGGTGCTCGACCAGCTATTGCAGATGAGCGAGCACCGCCTGTTCTTGCGCGGGCTGCGATCATGGGTCGGGCTGCGACAGGTGCCATTTGTCTACGAGCGCGCCCCACGCGAGTTCGGCGAGACCAAGTATCGCTTTCGCGACCTGTGGTGCCTGATGCGCGATGGCGTCTACGGATTCACCACCTTCCCCCTGAAAGTGATGCGCTGGCTCGGTGGCCTGGTGGTGGTCGCCAGCGCCTGCTACGTCGCCTACCTCCTGATCGTTTTGCTGTTCGGCGGCACCGCGCCACGGGGCTTCTCCACCCTCATCGTGGCAGCGTGCTTTTTCGGGGGCTCGCAGTTGTTAGCCACTGGCATTGTCGGTGAATACGTCGCGCGTATCTATGAGGAATCCCAGCGCCGTCCACGCTTCATCGTTGACGAATTCCACACCGCTTC
>JBLHKE010000566.1:0-5359 GCA_047619485.1 Verrucomicrobiales bacterium
ATCCGTGGGGTCAGCCTTGAGCGTGCCCAGGCGGAGGTCATCATCGAGGACGTGCCCGACCAGCCCGGTGTCGCAGCGAAAATTTTCAACACGATCAGCGAGGCGGGTATCATCATCGACATGATCGTCCAGAACATCTCCAAGACCGGCAAGACCGACATCTCGTTCACGCTCGGCGCGGCGGATCTCCCCAAGGCGGAGGCTGCGCTGCATCCGATCATCGCGGGGCTCGGTGACAAGGTTAGCCTTGGCAGCAAGTCCGGGATCGCCAAGCTCAGCGTCGTTGGCATTGGGATGCGCTCGCACTCGGGAGTCGCTGCGCACATGTTCGACGCGCTCGCCGAGGCAGGGATCAACATCCAGATGATTTCAACTTCAGAGATCAAGACCGCTGTCACGATCCGCGAAGAGAAGATCGACGATGCGGCCCGCGTCGTCCACTCGGCCTTCGGCTTGGACAATGAGATCGCTGACGAGACATCGGCGGCGGCTTCCTAGATCACTCGACAGAAGACCACACCAAAACTAACAACTACCGCCCAGCTATGACCTTCGTGCTACCTAAGAAGAGCCGGTTCCTCGCCATCGCCCTGCCTCTCGTCGCCGCCTTGTTCGGTGTCTTCGTCTCCACTAGCGCCACCGCGCAGGGGGCGCTCTTGAAGAAGAAATCGACGCCCGCGCTGGACAAGGACGACACCCTGAACATCACTCGCGTGCAGATTTTTCTCGACGAGAACTTCTTCGGTCCCGGCAAGATCGATGGCAGGTTGGGGCAATTCACAACGAAAGCGCTGGCGCACTACAACTACTCGATCGGCGTCGACCCGAAGGACTGGGGACCCGTATTGAAGAAGGCCAAGAAGGCGATCGAAATCCCATACACCAACTACTTGGTCAAGGACGACGATTTTGGTTTTATTGGTGATTTGGCCTTCGACATTGCGAAACAGGCCGAGACCAAGTACCTCGTCTACCGCAGCGTGAAGGAGTTCGTCTCCGAGCGTTTCCATACCGACGAGAACTTCCTGACGAAAATTAACCCGGAGACGAAGTGGAATTTGCTCAAACCCGGTGACCTGGTGGTCGTGCCGAACGTCACCGAGTTCAAGATCGAGGACGTCGTGCTCAACAAGAACTGGGCCAAAGATGAAGCTCTGAGCAAGCGCCACGTCATCGTCGACACCTATCAGAATCTCGCCGCCATCTGGGATGACAGCAAGCTAGTGGCGATGTTCCCGGTCACACCCGGGCAGGAGAAGTTCATCTATCGCGGCGATTTTGAGATCAAGGTGATGGTCAACACGCCGACCTTTCGTTACGACAAGTCCATGCTCAAGACCGGCAAGCGCAGCGAGAACTACCATAGCCTGCCGCCCGGTCCGAACAGCCCGGTCGGCCTTTTTTGGGCTGGCATCAACAAGAGCGGCATTGGCCTGCACGGGACTGCTAGCCCACACACCATCGGCCGTTCGCAGAGCGCTGGCTGCATCCGCTTCGCAAATTGGGACGCGGTGCGCTTGGCCTTCCTGATCCGCCCCGGCGCGCGCGTCGAGGTGCGGTAGTTGGGTGAACGGCTTGGACCGAGTCCACAGCGATGGGTCAGTGGCCGACGAAATTCTCACGAATTCCGCGACCAATTCGGCAGAGCGGCAATTGCAAGTAGCGGAATTCGTGAGAATTTTGTCGAGCGTAGTTGGCGTAAGCCTTGGCCGTGCTAAGACGGGATCGTGCTGGCGGTCGCCACCCGGAAACTTTTCTTGATTGAACAGCCTCTTCAGGCTGATCCCTAGTGGATTGGAAACCAAGGCACAAAAAAGCCGGAGCCGCACGAGGCGACTCCGACTTGGAATGTCTTGGACGGCTGGCTGTGGTTGCCGCCGTCTGATTTGGCCTAGCCTAGGAACTCGGTCTGGCCGGGTTGACCATCTCGACGCCAGTGCGCTCGAACTCGTCCTTGTTGTTGGCCTTCTTGTTGATCAGCTTGTAGCTCTGCTTGTCGAGCTTGGCGATCTTGCCGCTGGTGTCGCAGTAGACCACGATCGCTGAGCGACCCTGCCAGATGCCGCCGAGCTCGCTTTTCTCGCGGGCGTAGGTGCCGACCTGGTTAGAGAAGCCATCTGCCATGAGTGGGAGGTTCGCAGACGCTTCAGCATCGGCGAGGATGTTCAAGGCCCAGTGGTTCTCACCTGCCTCAAGTGCTTCACCGCCGCCACCTTCATCTTCGTCTCCGAAGAGCTCGTCGGGTCCGGTCTTGAAGCGTCCAGTGCCGTGCCACGCGGAACCGCGCACGAAGAAGACGTTCTCCTTGCCGAAGTCAGGGAAGAGTTGGGCGAAGGCCTGGTTGGCATCATCACCACCCGGGTAGGCACCGTCCTCGTCGAGGGACCAAGTTCTCAGTCCCTTGGAGATGCCAATCGCCTGCTGCATGGCCTTGTTCTGTTTTGCTTTCAGCTGCGCGGTCTGCAGAGCCGGCACCGAGACACTCGCCAAGATGGCGATGATCGCGATGACGACCAGCAGCTCAATCAGCGTGAAGCCTTGCTGGTTCATTCTTTTAGTTTTCATGGTTTTGGTTCGGGGCATGCGCCCCATCTTTTTATTAGGGTATGTTTATATTTTGCATGATTGCCCAGAGATTCCCTCTGAACAGAGGAAATTGAATTGACTGAGGAGGGGGATTCTCAGGGCGTTTACATCGTCAGCATAGCGTGAGGGGCAGGTCGATCAAGCCAATTCCGGGAAGCCTTAACGTGATCAGGGCGCAATCTTATACCGCCGTGGAAGTTAGACGAAGCTACAAGAAGGTGGGTTCGATCTTCTCATCGAAAAGCCGTTCCCAAGAGTAGCGCGTGATCACCTCTTTGCGCGCATGGTAGCCAGTGTTGTTGTTCAAGGCTTGGATGACTTTGCCCGCGATCGATTGCGCGGACTCTTCCAGGTCGAACAGGTTGACATTGTGCTTCAGGATCGACTGCATGGGTTCGAGGCGCGGGCAGAAAACTGGGAGGCGGAACAACCCGGCCTCGAGCAGCGGGAGGCCGAATCCTTCTTGCTTGCTAGGTAGGAACAGCAAGTCGCTGACGTTGTAGAGCCCGATCAAGTCGGCATCGCTGACCCGGAAGCGCTCGCTAACGAAGAGGAATTCTTGTTCCACATCTAGTTCCTTGACGAGACAGCGCAGCTCATCGCCATAGGCCTGCGACTCGGCGTTGTGTGGATCTGGTGCGCCGGTCACGAGATACAGGCAGCTGTGCCCGGCCTTCTTCAACTCGGCGAGTACGCGGACGCCGCATTCGATATTCTTCCGTCGCACGATGCGGGTCGGGTGGATGATCACCACGTCGCGGTGGAGCACCCCTAGGCGGCGGACGAGTTCGCGCACCGGCTTGGTCAATTTGAAGAGGCGTAGATATTCCACCCCGTTCGGGATGACCGGGCACTGGCGCCGTTTGACCCCGGTGAGGTCGGCGAATTGACGCTGGCGCTTGGGTGAGATCGCGACATTCTCGAAACCGGGAAGGGTTTGCGTTAGCAGGTTCATCGGCGTCGCCTCCAGCTGTTTCTCCAACCCGAAATCCGGATTGATCGCTGCTAGGTCGTGGATCCAGTTCACGAATTTTGGCGGCTCGTGCTCCAATTCGGTAGCCAGTTCCGCCAGCGCCGCCGTCGCGGCGAGATTGAAGTGCATCGTCATCACGTTGTGAACAAAGACCACATCGATGCCCGCCAATTCCTCGCGGAATCGTTGCAGAAAGTGCTGTTTTAGCCTCTCGAACGCCACGCGATCACCACCGAGGGAATCATGAGCCGAGAGGCAATCTCGGTGAGAGGGGGAGAGCTCAGGTAGCACCGCAACTGCCACGTCCGATCCGGCGCCCTCTGCGGCAGCCCCATCCCCGCAGATTACTGAGACCTGATGCCCACGTCGTGTGAACAGGTTGGCGTGTTGTTCCATGACAAACTCAACCCCTCCGATGACCGGGACATAGGCGTAATGCAGTAGCGCAATCCTCATTTTAAATAGACCAGATACACCCATTCCACTCCAAACAAACCCCGAAAATCAGCTTGTAAATAGAGACGCATATGTCCAGTATTTATGAATGCCTAAATCGCGCCTCATTTTGCCTGCTTTGTCTTCCAGTTCTTACTATCACTGCTTGAGCCGTGTGGTGGATCGGAATTTTGTATTTCATGAGCACGAGCGGGACGTTTTTGGGAAAATCTTACGGCAGGTGGAGGGGTTCTCTGGGGTGCGGGTGCTGACTTGGACGATTCTCTCGAACCACTTCCACGTGCTGGTCGAAGTCCCGCCGCGGCCGGACTTTGAACTGCGCGATGATGAGATCTTGGATCGATGCCGGGAACTCTATTCTCCCGACTCGATGATCGCGATCGAGTGGGAGTTTTCCGAGGCGCAGCGACTGGGTGGGCGGGTGCTCAAAGAGTTGCGAGCGCGCTTCTTGAAACGGATGTGGGATCTGAGCGAGTTTATGAAGACCCTGAAACAGAAGTTCACCCTATGGTTTAATCGTGAGCACGAGCGGGTGGGCGTGCTGTGGGAGTCGCGTTTCAAGAGTGTGATCGTCGAAGGGCACTGGAACTCACTGTTGAAAGTGGCAGCCTACATCGATCTCAACGCGGTGAGGGCGGGGATTGTCGACGATCCCAAAGACTACCGATGGTGCGGCTATTCTGAGGCTGAAGCAGGAGATCGGGTGGCACGTCGTGGTATCTCTTCAGCGCTGGATGACATGAAAGGTGGGGCGACCTGGCGTGATGTAGGGTCGCGCTACCGGCGGATCCTATTCGGGATCGGTGAGGGAAATACTGTGCGTGTGGGTCTCTCGAAGGCGTCAGTCGCGAAGGTCTGGGAGGCTGGGGGCAGGCTCTCCCTAGCGCAGTTGCTGCGCTGTAGGGTGCGCTATTTTAGCGACGGTCTCGTGGTGGGAAGCGAGTATTTTGTCGAATCGGTCTTCGCCGTGATGCGCAAGGCTTTCGCGCCTGGTCGAAAAGATGGCGCGCGGAGGATGCGTGGAGGTGGTGGGTGGGATGGAATGCGGGTAGCTCGTGCGCTGCGGGTCAAGCCGATCGATCCAGGGGACTGACCGAGGTAAATTTTTTCGCGTTTGAGCTTCCCAAGTTCAGCGCAGTTCGTCATCTTCGGCACGAACCCAACGCCTCCTATAGTCCTGACCCGACGTGGGGATCAACCTTACACTATCCAAATGATGAGCCGCCGTTTCGCGGGGATTTTTTGCTTCCTCGCGCTTAGCCTTACACTTCTATCGCTTACGATCCCAGCCTCTGCTAATGAGGCACTCGCGGTGGCGATTGGAAAGGGTACTGAGCTCGTTGA
>JBLHKE010000567.1:0-5332 GCA_047619485.1 Verrucomicrobiales bacterium
CTGGGGCAGGGGATCGACGACGGCGTGCGAGAGGCGGGTTTCCCTGACGGGACGTTCGCGATGCTCCAGGGCGCCTCGAACGAGGTCGGCCAGGCGCTGGTCGAACATCCGCTAGTGAAGGCCGTCGCGTTCACTGGTTCACATGCGGGCGGCCGCGCAATGTTCGATTTAGCCGTACGTCGGGAAGTGCCCGTGCCGGTCTATGCCGAGATGGGCAGCGTCAATCCGCAGTTCGTTTTTCCGAATTTGCTGGCTACCGCTAGCACGGAGCTTGCGGCTGACTTGTTCGCTGCCGTGACGATAGGGAACGGCCAGTTTTGCACCAACCCTGGTCTCGTGTTTCTCTGCGGGGAGAGCAGTGAGTTCATCAGTGCTTACCGGGAAAAAGTCCGAGTTCACACGGGGGAAGCGCTTCTCAATGCCGGGATCAAGCGCGGGTTCGACCGCGGGGTCGAAGCCTGGCGAAAGGTGCCGGGTTTGGAGATTCTGCAAGAGCCTAGACCGGCGGGTGCCGTGCAGGTTGGAACGGCTGCGATCGTTGCTCGGATCGGCATTGACGATTTTTTGCAGGCCGCTGCGATTTTTCAAGACGAGGTTTTCGGGCCAGCAACTGTGTTGATCGAGTGCTCGTCGAGCGCTCAGCTTTTAATGGCCGCGCGAACCTTCGGTGGTCAGCTAGGCGCGTCGATCCACGGCACCGAGACCGACTTAGAGAGTGCTGACGCGCGCGAACTGTTTTCGTTCATCAGCGGAATCGTTGGTAGGGTCTTGATCAATGGTTTCCCGACCGGGCTCGAGGTCTGCGATGCCCTGCAGCACGGCGGCCCCTACCCAGCGACTACCGATGCTCACTGGACTTCAGTCGGCTCGGCTGCGATCGAGAGATTTGGGCGTCCTCTAGCCTATCAGGATGTGCCGGATGCACTGCTGCCTGGGGCTCTCAAAGAAGCCAATCCCGATGGGATCCGGCGTTTGGTGGACGGCGAGCATCTGTGCTGAGCAATATGGAGTCGACGATCCTTCCATGACCGCCCGCCAAGACTCCCAATTTGATGTCATCGTGGCAGGTGTTGGATCAGTCGGATCGGCAGCGCTCTACCAGCTGGCTAGAAGTGGCGCCCGGGTGCTGGGGCTGGAACAGTCGCTGACGATTCCGCATGAGGATGGCTCACACCATGGGCACTCGCGCATGATCCGCCAGGCGTATTTCGAACACCCTGACTACGTGCCACTACTGCGCCGCGCCTATGATCTTTGGGACGAGTTGCAAAGCCTGAGTGGTGATCGTTTTCTGCACCTAACAGGTGGGCTCTACATTGGTCCGGAGGATGGGGTGATCGTCCCGGGCTCGCTCCAGGCTGCTCGCGAACATGAACTTCCGCACATGCTGGCGCCGGCTGACGAATTTGTTGAGCGCTACCCGGTCCTCAACCCTTGTGCAGACCAACTTGGTTTTTTTGAGGATCGTGGAGGATTTCTGGTGCCGGAGAAAGCTGTGAATGCTTACGTGCACGCCGCCTGCCACGCTGGCGCAGATCTCCATGCAGGCGAGGCGCTGCGCTCGTGGAAATGTCATGACGACCATGTCGAGGTGACCACTGATCGTGCGTCTTACTCCGCCGAGAAGCTGATTATCACCTCTGGTGCTGGCAGTGCTGCTGCCATTCGTGATCTGGGCATCGAGCTTCAGGTCACGCGGCAAGTGCTTGCTTGGTTCAAACCGCTAGGCACGCTCGAACGTTTTGAACCAGGGCGATTCCCATGTTGGTTCATCGAAACCGCCTCGCCCTATGGCCACTACGGTTTCCCGATTCTAGCAGGTGATCCTGGATTGAAAATTGCGCTGCACAAGCCCGGCGAGATCATCGACCCGGCGGGGGAAGTAGAGCCACCACGCGATTCTGAAATCGATGCGCTGCGTGCGATCTTGGACCGATACTTTCCTGGTTGTGCTGGGGAGCTAGCCCATGCCTGCACGTGCAAATACACCAACAGCCCTGACAGTCATTTCATTGTCGGCAATCACCCTCGGCACGAGCGGGTAAGCATTGCCTGTGGCCTGAGCGGGCACGGGTTCAAGTTCTCAAGTGTCCTCGGCGAAGTGCTGGCTGACTTGGCGCTCGAAGGGAAGACGGCGCTGCCGATCGAGTTTCTCAGCCCTTTGCGATTCGGCAATTGAACCCGGGGGCGTGTCCCAAAAGACTACTCTGAGAGCAGTGTGGCCAGTGTTTCTTGCGTCAATGTTAGTTGCTGGGTTGCACCGCTGAGCAGATCGGTGGCGAGGTTGTCCTTCTTTCCCTGCATCTGTTGGATGCGCTCCTCGACCGTGTTTTTGCAGAGGAGTTTGTGGACGATGACCGGTTTGTCCTGGCCGATGCGGTAGGCTCGATCCGTGGCCTGGTTCTCGGCCGCCGGGTTCCACCACGGGTCGTAGTGGATCACGGTGTCGGCACCGGTCAGGGTCAGGCCGGTGCCGCCAGCTTTCAGACTGATGAGAAATACTGCCGCTTCACCTCCCTGAAAACGTTCGACGAGCGTTTGCCGATCTTTGGTTTCTCCAGTGAGTTTCAAGTAGCTGCAGTTCTCCTCGATCAGGTGTTCCTCGATGATCGATAGCATCGAGGTGAACTGGGAGAACAGCAGCACGCGGTGACCCTCGCGTCGCAAGGTCTGCAGCAGGTCAGTGAGGAATTCGAACTTGGAAGATTCCGTGGCGTGGCTCTGATCCTTTAACAAGCTCGGGTGGCAGCAGATCTGGCGCAGCTTCATCAGGGCGTCGAGGAAGACGATCTGTGACTGCGTTCCGTGTAGCGCGAGTGCATCGCGCACCTTCTTGTCCATCGTCGCGCGCACGGTCTCGTAGAGATCTTTCTGCTGTTCTCCCAGCTCGATTTTATGGACGACCTCGGTCTTGGGTGGCAACTCCTTGGCGACGTCGTGTTTGGTGCGGCGCAGGATCAATGGACCGACGCGGGCGGCGAGGGCGGCGCTCCTGCTCGCGCTACCATTGCGCTCGATCGGTGTGCGGTAGGTCTCGTTAAAAGTCTCGGCGGTTCCGAGCATCCCGGGCATGAGAAAATCCATCAGGCTCCAGAGTTCGCCGAGGTGATTCTCAATTGGAGTTCCGGACAGGCACAGTCGGTGCTTGGCGTCGATCTGGCGGACAGCTCCGCTGACCTTCGCTGCCGGGTTTTTAATATGCTGCGCCTCGTCTAGGGCGAGGATGTGAAAACGATGTTCGGCGAAAACTTCTAGATCCCGGTGGATCAAGGCGTAGGACGTGAGGACGATATCGGTGTCGGGAATCTGGCGGTAGCGGGCCGCGCGATCCGCTCCTTGGAGGATTAGCATTTTCAAATCCGGGGCGAATTTTGCTGCTTCACGCTGCCAGTTTTCAACGACGCTGGTTGGCGCAATGACGAGTGATGGCAATCCACCATCCCGGCCGGATTCTTTTTCTGCAAGGATGTGGGCGATGGTCTGCAACGTTTTGCCGAGGCCCATGTCGTCGGCGAGAATGCCGTTCAGCTCGTAGCGGGCGAGGAACTGCATCCAATGGTAGCCGTCGAGTTGATACTGGCGGAGGTCGGCTTTCAAACCGGCCGGGACTGGCACGCGCTCGATCTTGGTGAAATCGGACACGCGTGCTGCGACCTCTTTGATTTCTACTGGCACCTCGGCCTCGAGGTTCTCGTCCTCGCTGAGCGCGGCGGCGTCGAGTTTGCTCAGTTTGATCGGGCCGTCGGTGAACTTGAACTCGAGCAGGGCACCGAGAGTCGTGAGGATGTTACGGAATCGACCGACCGGCAGCGCCAGCCCGCGCCCGTCTGGGAGGAAGATCATGAATTCCTGCCCGCTCGGCATGCCTTCGGTGGCCTCGAGAAACTCGTTCTCGACCAGTGTCGCGAGGATCGGTTGCAACTCGAAGCTCTCGCCATCAATCTCGAATCCCGCCGAGAGATTGAACCAGCCGCGCCCCTCCTCGACAATCTGTGCCTCCCAGGAATCGGTGCGGAAAACCAGCGGCTTGTGTCCAACGTGGGTGGCGAACTGAACTTGCCAGCCGCGCGCTTCGAGCGCGGAGGTCGCCTCGTGGCGGAAGCGTTGCCAGTAGAACTCGGGGTGTGGCCACTTCTTTCGATCAGGTGCCCACAACGAGCCCTGCTGTGGCGGCGTGGCAACCTTGCGCAGCGAGTGCGGTGGCTCCTCCGCTCCTGGTAGGAGATCGATCGCGTAGAGCAACTGGAGCGCTTCCATCTCCGCCTCCCGATCGCGATGGATCTTTCCATCAGGTGTCACGATCGGTGGTAGGATCCCTGACGGTAAAAGTGAAACCCGGTGTTCACCCGCGTAGATCGCTTGGGCGTGTGCGTAAATTTCTGGAAGCCAATTGAGCCGTTCGTTTCCCTCCGGGCGGCACTCGACCCGGATGACGAAGGATGGCGTGTCATCGCGTGTGGTGATCTTCTCCTCGGGCTCATCGAGCTGCAGCGATTTGTCGGCACCTTTCATCTCGTCCGCTTGCGGGGTGAGGCCGAAGGCCGCCTCGAGACGTTGCCTGACCTGCAGGCGTTCTAGGGTGGCGACACTGTGGCGACAATTGGTCGCGACGTCACAGCTGCAACTCGCATCGAGTTCCACGCTGTCGCCCTCAAGCCACAGAGCGATCACCGCTTGATGTTGGGTCGAATCTTTCTCGTGAACAGTGCTCGTGATTTCCGCGTCACCGGTATCCAGCTGTTCGGCGTGGACTTCTTTGACGAGTCGCGCGCGCGCGAGCTTCTCACCCTGAGCGATGGCGCTCCCGTCAAACAGGTTTCGCCATGCTCCAGCTTCGAGAAAATCTGCGATCTGTTCTACGGTGATGGGCACGTTCTAGTGATGCGCAGAATGCCGTCTTGGGCAAGTCCTCCGCGAACATCACTGCAAGGAAATGGATAGCTGTTAGCTGTTAGTCAACAGCTAACACCCTAGGAGTCTGTCGGACTTAGATGATTTCGAGCAAAACGTTTTAGAATTCAGTCATAATCCGCCGTCCGATGGAGGAGTATATTGGAATATTCGCCAAAGCGGAGGGTGGATTTGGGCGAATTCTAAAACGATTGTTGCCGGATCAGGTAAGTCCGACAGGCTCCTAGGGAACGCTGTGGCCTTTAGCCGCCTCCCAGAGGGCATACCAATCTTGGCGCTCGAGCTTGATGGCGGTCGCCTCCGCAGTCGAGCGGATGCGTTCGATCTGGTTCGTGCCGATGACGGGGATCGGCTTGGATGGATGCGCCATGATCCAGGCGAAAGCCAAGGCTGCATTGTCAGCTCCATGATACTTCGCTCG
>JBLHKE010000568.1:0-5324 GCA_047619485.1 Verrucomicrobiales bacterium
CCCAAATCCACCCTCCGCTTTGGCGAATATTCCAATATACTCCTGCAACGGACGGCGGATTATGACTGAATTCTAAAACGTTTTGCTCGAAATCATCTAAGTCCGACAGGCTCCTAGGAACCAAGAAGGCGGAGAAATATCTGGCTGTCTACTCGGGAGTGCAACTTTGTGCTATGCGCGGAGCGCGCAAAAAGTAGAACGCAACTGCACTCAGTGGTTGCTGCAAAATCTGACCTCAGTCTCGATCCTCCGCAACGAGTTGGTTGCCACAACGATCCCATGAAGCTCCTGATTATCTAAGTGAGACAGGCGCTGAAGGCGACGCTATTTGGCCGATGTCTCCACCACCTGCACCAACACATCGAGCGCCTGTTTCGCCGCGGCGACATGATGCACCCGGAAGATCTTGGCGCCGCGCCGCAGCCCCGCTGCGATGCTTGCCACCGTGCCGGCATCGCGCGCGGCCGGATCCTCGATGCCTAGCACGTCGCCGATGACTGTCTTGCGGGAGACCGGGAGCAGGATGGGGAGCCCGAAGGTTGTCAGGCGTCCGAGTTCGCGGTAGATGGCGAGGTTGTCCTCGCATTGCTTGGCGAAGTCGATGCCCGGGTCGAGGACGATCTTCTCACGCAGCATACCAGCCTCCACGGCGAGCTCGATTTTTTCTTGGAAGAATGTTAGGATCGCCGCCCACACATCGTCGTAGCGCTGGGAGGTGTGCCGGATCTTCGGCAGGCCAATGCTGTGCATGATCAGCAGCGCGCAATCGTTCTTGGCGCACAGGCGGGCGTTGCGATCGTCGGGCAGTGCGCCGATGTCATTGAGCAGGTCGACGCCCATCGGCAGGATTTCCGCAGCGACCTCCGGGCGCCATGTGTTGACCGAGATCAGTGGCGGATCATGTCCAGTTTTCAGCGCAGCGATGACGGGTTGCAGGCGACTGATTTCCTCGTCGACATCGATCGCCTCGCGGTTGGTGCGCGCGCTCTCGGCACCCAGGTCGATCATGTCAGCACCGGCGGCTTGCATGGCGCGGGCCTGTTTGATGGCAGTGTCAGGATCTAGGCTGCCGTCACCGGAGAAGGAGTCGTCGTTGATGTTGACGATGCCCATGATCAGCGGCGGCAGGGTAGGGGATAGCCAGTTTGTTCTCATGTCTTAGGTCGGGCGCGCGGTGGTGGAAACATCACTTAGGATCCAGGTAGTGCCATGCTGCCGCGCTGGCGTCTCTCGAAGGTGGCAAGCTCGGTGTAGCCGACTTCGCGCGCGAGGGCGGCGGCCTGCCCGAAGTCGGCACCAACTTCCTCTGGCGCGTGTGCGTCCGAGCTGATCACCAGCGGGATGCCGGCGGCTTGTGCGAGTGTTAGGAATTCCCTGCTGGGGTACATCTCGGCCACCTCCTTGCGCAGCCCGGCGGTGTTGATCTCGAAGCAGATGTCCGCTTCGGCGGCGGCCGCGATCGCCGGTTCGTAGTAGTGTGCGAGTGCGCCCTCTGGCCGGAAGCCGAACTTCTTCGGCAGGTCGGGGTGTGCGAGGATGTCGAAGTGCCCGCTCGCGATGCAGCGCGTGTAGATCCGCCAGTAGTCGTCCCAGATCTCTGCGACGGTCGCCTTGTCCTTCCAGCGCCCGATCCACTCCGGGTTGTCGATGTCCCAGCCGGGCGCGATGTAGTGCACGCTGCCGATGAGGTAGTCGTAGTCGGCCATCGACGTGAGCTCGCGGATCCAGTCGTCGCCGCCCTCGAGGTAGTCGACCTCGAGCCCAAGTTTTATAGGAATGTTAGGATTGTCGACGCGCGCCTGTTCGACCTTGGCCAAATAATCGGGAAATTCCGCCAGCTTCATACGCCAATCGTCGAAGTCATCATCGGGCATCGGGCTGTGGTCGGAGAAGCCGATTTCTAAAAGGCCGATTTTTTCCGCGCGAGCGGCGTAATCGGTCGGTTCGCCGACTGCGTGCTGACAAAGTGGCGTATGTGTATGGTAATCAGCGATTTTCATCGATTTGGGACGTCTTTTTGTGGGGAGATTAGATTGTTTCTAGAATTACTAAAGCCAGTAAGTGGATTTTCGGTAACTACTTGGTAAATTTTTCTCACACTAGGGAGCGATTTTGCTTGCAGATCCGCGCCAACTTTTCAAAACTTAATCATATGAAGAGAATTTTCGCCCTACTAGCTATCGCCCTTGCCTTCCAAGGGATTAACGCCCACGCCATCATCGGTGGACCGTGGGACTATGACAACTACCAGTCCAACAACCAAGGGACATACTCCGCGACGATAACGATGCCGAATGGCATGGGGATGGCTCGCTGGACCGACTCGCAGCGCGCGTTCTTTACGGATGCGACAACGAACGACCAGTCTGTTATCTACTACAAAGGAATCATCTACGTCGGTCGCGTCTTCGCATCGCTCGACTTCCAGTCAGACAGCGTCACTGGCGTCACCAACGGTGACTCCACCACCGCGGTCTCTGACAGTGGCTCGGGCAACAACATCGGCGTCTGTAACACCAGCTGGAGCTGCAGCTTCGGCCAAGAGAAGCCAGTCCTGCGTTTCTCTGGTAAGGGTGAAGCGGTCTTTTACGGTGAGCTCGATGTGAGCCAGATCGAGACCACGACGATCATCGTCGAGGGTGATACTGAGACCGAGATCACTCTCGATTCCTCGGGCGGTGAGGCCAGCGAGTTCCGAGAGTTCGGAGTCACGGTGCCGATCAACGTCTTCGGTGCTCAGATCTCCGTCATCGCGACCTTCGTCGACACGTCGACCGCGAACCCGAACCAAGCAGACGGCGCAAACGCCAACTAGGTTCATCGCTCGATAGAAAAATTAGCTTCGGGGGCGGAGCTGGTAGGTTCTCCTGCCAGCCCCGCCCTTTTTTTCTAACCGGCTCAAGCGCCACTCCAATTCACCCATTTTCTAAAACCGCCACGATTCGCCTTTCATGAAAACGCAACTGTCCACACGTTCCAAGGCCAAATCGTCCAAGAGAGCCTTCACACTGATCGAACTACTGGCGGTTATCACGATCATTGCAATCCTCGCTTCAGTGCTGTTTGTCGTCGGCAAGGGCGTGCGACGAAAGGCGGAGCAGGTACAGTGCGGAAACAACCTCAAGACTTTGCACATTGCGCTCGGCGCTTACCTACAGGACAACAAGCGCTGGCCACAGGTGGCAGCAGGGGATGACGAAGAGGCCTACTGGCAGACTTGGGCGGACGTCCTTGAGCCCTACGAACTGCCTGACAAAGTGTGGATGTGCCCTAGCCACATGCGTGCAACGAAGGATGAGTTCTTGCGTTACAGCTCTTACCACCCGATGCCGTTCGATGGAAAATCAGCCATGACTCCTTACAGATGGAGCAACATGCCGTGGGTGATGGAAATTGGCGACAACCATGGTGACGGACCACTGATGATCATGCCGGATGGAAGCATCCAAGCCGGTGTGAATATCGAAAAACCCCTCGAGACCCTTAAGGGGCGAGAGTAAATCGGGCTATCACCATCCAAATTTAGTTCAATATTCGCTGAAATGCTGATTTATTAAGGTAAACACAATGCACTTACAAAAATTACAATGACAACACATCATTGCTGGTCTAAAATTTTTGCAGGTAGCCTGAATAAGATTGCCCTTTTCACCCCTCCTAGTAGAGAATTCACCCCAAACCGTTCTCCAAGATGACCCCGAAGCTCTTCCTTTCTTTCCTGCTAACGCTAGCAATGAGCCCGACGCTCCTGCTCGCCGATGATTCAAAGTCCAATACGACGGACTCGATCACGAACCCGGCAACGACGAACCTGACACAACTAGTGCCAGTCGGCAGCACCGACCTTCGCTTGCCGAGTGATCGGTTGCTGATCGAAACCAACGGTTCCCCCACCGCCTATTTCGTTTCCAAGAACGAATTTTACCGCAAGGATCGCCTCACGGGTGAGACCAACATCGAGTCGCTTGCCGAGGACTTTTCGAGTGCTGAAGAGATGCGCGAGTTCGTTCGTGACGAGGACAGTGTCTGGGGTCAGGACTGCATGCTTGTGCTCTACACGGATAGCGAGAACCCGACGGCAGAGAACCGTCGCATGCTCACCCACAAGATCGAGATCAAACTCGATCTCGAGGTGGCGAGCATGCAGCTGCTGCATCAGCTGGCAGCGGCGGTCGGAGTCGAGGTGGGTTCGGATAAGATCGGTCGCAGTGGCAGCGCTTGGTTGCGCGCGGACTGTGGCGGCTCAGCCATCAAGGCGGCCGAACTCCTGAGCCTTCACGAGAGCGTGTTACGCGCGCGCCCGATCCTCACCTTGCCGATGGTACAGGCCGTGGGCGCTGGCCCGAACGACCAGTATTTCAACGGCACCAACCAGTACTACATCCACCCGAGCGATATTCGTAACATCAACGTCCTCCCGGTATGGTGTGGCGATGCTCTTCTACAGCGCTACTTCGGTCGCAACATTCTCATCTCGATCTTGGACGACGGGGTCGAGGGTGAGCACCCGGAACTGGATCGCGGCTACCAGTACGGCAAGGACACTGACTTCGTCGACGGAGATAACGATGGTCGCCCTGGCTCGACGGGAGCCAACCACGGTACCGCAATGGCGGGTATCATCGGCGGTCGTCAGAACAACGGCGTTGGCGTTGCCGGGATTGCCCCGGCGGCCAAGCTTTTCAGTACTCGTGTATTTGGTGCTGATTCTGACCCGAATGTCCTGTCTGAGGCGATCGAGCACGAGAAGGGCTCCGTGGATGTAGTCGTCCTCGGCTTCGTCGCTGGGGGTGACTACATTGATATCGGTGATATCCTCGAGGACACTTTTGAAGAGATGGCAGAACGCAAGGACGTGCCGATCTGTTACCCAGCAGGCAGCGGTGGTGGCAACTCCCGCGCCGACTACGACCGCGCGGTCTCCAACCGTCACACGATCGCCACGGGTGCTCTGGAATCAGAGACCGAGGAGGGCAGCAGTATCATCGTCACCGCACCCAGTGTCGAGATGACGACCACCGATCTCACCGGGGCAGATGGTGCTGAGTTGGGGGATTACTTTTTCGACTTCGGCGGGACTTCGGCATCAAACGCCTGCACCTCTGGTGTCATCGCGTTGATGAAGGACGCCCGTTCGGATCTTGGCTGGCGTGACTATCAGGAGATCCTGTTGCTGACGTCGATTCCTCTCAACTCCCAGTTCAACGGTGAGGGCGTCGCGACTCCGATCGGGAATTTTGGATTCCACCACAATTATTTGTGGGGTGCAGGTTTGCTCGACGCCCACACGGCGGTGCGACTCTCTGAGGTCTGGGCTCGCCTGC
>JBLHKE010000569.1:0-5321 GCA_047619485.1 Verrucomicrobiales bacterium
CTGGTGGCAGGTGTTCGCGTCCAGTCAACCTCGTCAGCTTGTTCTCGACACTCACCGAATTGAGTGGGCTGCCGCCACAGGGAAGCCAGGAACCGAGCCTAGTGCCCTTGCTCAAAGATCCTTCGGCCAACTGGCCGCATGCCTCCATCACTTACCACCATGATCCGGGAACCTACGGGATCAGTGGCGAGGGCTGGCGCTACATTCACTACGCAGACGGAAGCGAAGAGCTCTACGACATCGGCGCCGACCCGTATGAGTGGGAGAACTTAGTTGGCAAGGCGGAGCATGAGAAGAAACTCATTGAGATGCGTGCCAAGGCACCGTCGAAGCTCGCGAAAAAAGTGATCGCCGACGAGTCCTTGCCGAAGCTCGAATTCCAAGTCGGTGCCGGTCCAGCATCGAAACCGGATGGCTCGAAGTTCAGCGTGCTGTTCATCAACAAGACTGGCAAGCCGGTCGAGCTGTTTTGGAATGACCTCAAGGGCAAGCCGGTTTCCTACGGGATGATCGGACCTGGTGAAAAGCGCAAGCAGCAGACGCGACCGGGAGCGGTGTGGCAGTTGAAGATCGAAGGCGAAGGCGAGGCGCGCGGGCACGCCGTCGTTGGTGATCGAGCCGCGCGGGTGATTGTTCGCTAGCCTACTTCTCCTCGCCTTGATGCGTCTCGCTCCACGGGTTCTGCATGATCTGGTAGACTTTCTTCACCTCGAACCAGCTGTTCTTGTGCGAGTAGAGTAGGAGTAGGGCGAGGATGCCGGTGAGCGCGGTGGTGCTGATGATCCATGGGTTCTTCAGGAGTTGTTCGGGTTCTAGCCGCGCGGATGACTCCTTCATTGCTTGGCGGAAATAGGCGATCACCGCGAGCAGGATCATCGGGAAGATGAGCACGAGGTTGTTCAACTGCTGCAGCGAGGCCATGGCGATGCCGGTGCAGAAACAGAACAGGCAGGCGTAAGTGATCATCGCCATGATCAGGCGCTGCTCGTTGTAGGTTTTGAAGCTCTTGCGGTATTGGCCGCTGAGTTCATCATCGGCGATGAAGCGGTACTCGGAGTAGCGTTTGCCAGTCATCAGGAGCGCGCCGAAGAACCACCAGGCGAAGATGATGGAGAGTGGCGGTATCTGCGTGTAGCCGATCGGGACGACCGCGTACCAACCGAGCAGGAGCCGCAACGGATTGTTGATCGACTCCGAGATGACATCGAGGAATGCCTTATCCTTCAGGCGGATGGGATTGATGTTGTAGAGCAGCGCGAAGCCCATTAGCACCGCGAGGGTGATGATGTAGAGGCGGTTTGGGAAGAGGATCCAGGCAAGTCCGAAACCAGCCACCAGCAGGCCGGCCATGATGCCCCAGAGGATCGGGACTTTGACCTTTCCGGCGGGGATCCCACGGAACTTTTTCAACGGGTGGATCGCATCGAAGGGCGCGTCTAGGATCTCGTTGAGAATGTAGTAGGAAGAGGCGATCAGGCAGACGGGGATCAGCGAGAGAATCGAATTTGTAATGAACCCCGCCCGGGCGGCCGCCATGCTGGCGGTGTCGCTGACGACCCCGCCGAACTCGAGATTGAAAACCAGCACCAGCGCCACAGCGTGACCAAAGACGATGAACACGTTCTTCAACCAGTGGTCGATCCGACAGATTTTGAGATACTCGATCAAAAGAAAAATTAGATGTGGGGGCAGGTTGTGGGCATCGGGTGGCTGAATCTCGGGATTAAGGAGCTCCAGAATTGCATTTATCGCCTGAGAATCAAGCCCGGATCGGGTCTGGGGCGTAGCTAGCGGGTTGCATTTTTGAAACAGAGCCGGATACTGGCAAGCTCGCGGGCAGGCTATTTCGAGCTTGGCACACCGTGAATGGACGTTGTCTCCGTAGTTCAATGGATAGAACAAGGCTTTCCTAAAGCTTAGATGCAGGTTCGATCCCTGCCGGGGATACCATTTTGTTAAACACTGGTATCACAGTGTTTGGGGTGAATTTAGCGTCGAGTAAGGGCCTGGCTGCCGACGAAACTGTAGAACTCTCTGGGATGCCAATTACGTCCATCGCGATGCGGATTTTGTGATCAGTTGATCAACGGATCCCTGTTCTCAGGGTCGACCCGAGGTGCACCCTACGGGACTCCATGGGGGTGTTGTTGACGTCTTCAACATTCTCGTCATCCACGGTTTCAGCGATAACGCGACGAGCAGTGATGTCTTGTCCGAACCCGTCCTCGAAGCCACACTCACCGCAGTCAGCGCCAGCCAAGCTCTCTGGCGCATCATCATAGCCCCATCGCACTCATGCAGACCAAGTCCAAACTCATCCTAGCCCTTCTACTCCTCACCGGCCTCGCCGAGGCCGAAGAGAAAAACTGGCCGCAGTTCCGCGGCACCGCCGCCATGGGAATTGCCGACAATCCTGCCCTGCCCGACACCTGGAGCGAGACCAAAAACGTCGCCTGGAAAGTCCCTGTTGCCGGCATGGGCTGGTCGTCACCGGTGGTATGGGGCGATCGTATTTTTCTAACCACCGCGGTCAGTGAAGGCGAGATCGAGAAAGTGAAAGCAGGTCTCTACTTCGGCGGCGAGCGCCCGAAGCCGAAGGACGTCCACGAGTGGCGCGTGCTCTGCCTCGATCTGAAGACCGGCAAAGAACTCTGGAACAAACTCGTGCACAAAGGCATCCCCGCCCAGGCTCGACACCTGAAAAATTCTTATGCCTCGGAGACCCCGATCACCGATGGCGAACGCGTCTACGCTTACATCGGCAACGTCGGCCTTTTCACCTTCGACATGGATGGCAAGCCGCTCTGGGACAAACAGTGGGATCCGGTCAAAACCCGCTACGGTTGGGGCACGGCGGCGTCGCCATTCCTCCACCAAGACCGGCTCTACATCGTCAACGACAACGAGGGACAATCATTCCTCACCGCGCTTGATAAAAAGACCGGCAACCCCATCTGGAACAAAGACCGCGACGAGGGGAGCAACTGGTCGCCCCCGTTTGTTTGGAAAAACTCCAAGCGCACCGAGATCGTCACAACCGGTTCCGGCAAGGTTCGTTCCTACGATCTAGACGGGAACATTCTCTGGACCCTGACCGGCCTTTCATCGATCACTGTCCCCAGCCCATTCGCCGACGGCGATCTGCTCTACCTCTGCTCCGGATACGTTGGATCCAAGCGCAAGCCCATCTTCGCCATCAAACCCGGAGCCAGTGGCGATATCAGCCTCGACAGCGACGCCACCAGCAACCAGCACATCGCCTGGTGCCAGAAAAAAGCTGCCCCCTACATGCCGACACCAGTGCTCTACAAAGACTACCTCTACGTGCTCCTCGACCGCGGCCTGTTCAACTGCTACGACGCAAAAACTGGCGACACCATTTACGATCGCGAACGACTCGGAAAATCCGCTGGTTTCAACGCCTCGCCACTGGCTTTTAACGACAAGATATTCTGTTTCGGCGAGCGCGGCGAAACCGTCGTCATCCAAGCGGGCGAGGAATTTAAAGAGCTCCACCGCAACGAACTAGGCGAACTCATCATGGCCACCCCCGCCATCGCCGGCGACTCCCTCCTTATCCGCACGATCAACCACCTCTACCGCATCCAGAAGTAAGTGAACTAGACGGGCGCGCGGATAAGTCGCGTTTTGTCTATGCCGAGAACGATGAAGGCGAATAGCATCCAGTGCTTGGGGGATTCTGCCCGCCCGGCGACCAACGGTAGTTAGAAAAAAATCGCAAAAAAGAAGACTTTTTGAATCTCCAATCACTCATAGGACAAAATACGATGGTCGGTAGTCGAATCGAACTGGAGGGGGGGGGCTGACCTGTCGATTTACAAATTTGCGCTTTTGGGATCCGGCCTTCTGGATAGAGTCCCGGGATGCCGAATTACGCGATCTCTCCAGTTAATCTAGAGGCAGAGCTGCGTGCGCTGCCAATCGCCTACGATGTGATGGCATCACCTGCGATGAGCGCAGCCGACGCCGGGCGATCAGAGGAACTCTACTTTCTCGCCATGGAGGGAGACCAGAGTGCGATCCCTGGTCTGAAGCGTTTGATCAAAAAATACCCGGAGATCCCGGCTCTCAAGAACCACCTCTCGGTCGTTTACAGAAGGAATGGTCAGCGTGGGCTGATGAACGAGGTCAACGATCAATTGCGCCGCGAGAATCCGGGCTACCTATTCGGTCTCGTCAATCATGCCGCCAATTTCACTACGGAAGGACAGGACTGGATGCGCGTGCCGGAGTTTTTTGGGGAGTCGCTACAATTGGCGGCGCTGAAGCCAGACGTGGAGTGTTTCCATTTCACACAGGTTCGGGCGTGACGACCCAGCAATTGTTGCGCTGAGGTCCGCGGTCAAGAGGGAGGGGGTGGAGAGTCTCGTGCGGCGTGTGATGGCGGAACGCGCGAAGTCGATCACTGTCGAGGCTGCCCCACTGCCCGATTTTTCGGGTGACAAGGCGGCTCCGAGTTTCCAGCACCAGGAGATCGAGGCGCTCTACCGCCACGGTTTTGATTTTCCCAATGGGAGGATTCGCGAAATCCTAGCGCTGCCGAGGGAGTCGCTTGTGGTGGATCTCGAGACCGTGTTGCAGGACGCCATCCGGCACGGGCGGTTTTTCTTCGACGATGAGGGTGCGACGATCGTGGAACACGAGATCTATTTTCCGGTGCACGCGATTTCCTTTCTCGGCGAGCTGGGTGCTTCCGATTCGCTGCCGCTCGTCTGCGAGATCCTGTCCCAGCACCCGGACATCCTGGAGATGTGGTTCGGCGACTACCTAAACGACGCCCTCTGGGAGCCACTCTACTACCTAGTCGCGGGGCAGTTTGAAGCAGCCTACGAGTTCATGGTAAGCCCGGGCGTGGACAGCACCGGCAAGATTGCCGTGATCGAGGCCATCGCGGAGCAGGTGTTCCAACAGCCGGATCGCCGGGACGAAGTGGTTGATTGGCTGACGCGGGTGTTGCATTTTTTGGTGGAGTCACCGCGCGAAGACAATGTCCTCGATACCGAAGTCACACTCGGTTGATCTGGGTTCTGGCAGACCTGCGAGTTTCTGAAGCTGAACCCCATGTCCGGATTGCCTACGAGCGGGGCTATGTGAGCAAGAGCATCGTCGGCGATCTGGAGGAGATCCTCGATTCACTAAGGGGTTGTCAGGAAATAAGTCATACAAAGATGCACAGGAATTTTAGCCAGCACCAAGGCAGATTTCAGCGATTATAGCGGGCTATTTGAGTTGGAAGCTAACGCGGGTGATGGCCAAAATAACCAGCAGATTGTAGGGCACCTCCGGAAACCTGCTGTGGA
>JBLHKE010000570.1:0-5303 GCA_047619485.1 Verrucomicrobiales bacterium
GATCCAGATCCGTTTGCTGGGGAGGATTTAAATGGATTTAATGACGATTCAGCGGGCGGATCTGGGCGAATTCTAAAATGATTCTTGCCGGAGCGGGTAAGTCCGACAGGCTCCTAGCCCGCATTTACGAAACTCCGTTACCACTCCGGCCTATAGACCACCATTCGGTGCCCTCTTCGAACCATCAGGTTTGCTAGACGATCTCCATCAGCTTTTCGCTGAAACTCGATGCGTCTTCGCTCAAGACATGCGCCGTCAGTCGCGTCAGAGCAAAATCCTCATCACCAAATTCGGCCGTCAAGAACCCCGCCTGCTTCTCTTCGGAAGATGATTTCATCCCCGCCGCGCCGCAATTCAAACACGGTGTCTCCGGTGTCTCCGGCGGTCGCAACTGCCAGCGGATGTGTTTGTGCCCGTGGAAATACGCGGCCGGCTTAAACTCCGCTACCAACTCGGTCAGGCGCTCCATCTCTAGGAGTTTGTGCTCCCAGCTGATCTCCACTTCAGGCGGGTAGGCGTACGGGTAATGGCCGACCAAAAACACCTGCCTCCCCGCCTCGCACTGCGCCTCTAAGGCCTCACGTAGCTCGGCCACCAGCTGGTCGGTCATCGTGCCATTCGATCGGATACGGCATGGGTGCGAACAATCAAAACCGATCAGCGCTAACCGCTCACTCACCACATGGCTGCGAGTCAGCGCGCCCTCGATCAGGCTCGCCGCGAACGGTAAGGATTCCTCGAAGCGCCGGCTGCGCACGCTCAGCGGCGTGTAGCGATCGTGGTTCCCCGGGATGGCGAACAGGCGATCGCCAAATTTCTCGCGGATCGGTGCGAACGCCTCCGCTGCCATGCGGTATTCGGCCTTCAGTGACATCGTCGTGAAGTCACCCGAGAAAAGCACTAGGTCGGCGTCTTGTCGAGCGACCTCCTGCGCGACTGCCTGCGCGTAAGCAGGTGGAAATTTCCACCGCCGCCGCAACGTCAGATTCACCGAACCGAGCGCGCGCTTCGGGTAGTAGAAATCGCGGTCGGTACCGAGTTTCCAAAAATGGATGTCGCCAAAATGGAGGACTTTCACAATCTTGATTGTTCCGCTTTGGGATTATTTGAGCGATGGCTGGATGTCTGGGGCGACCAGCCACACCCGCTCGCCCGAGAGGTGCTCGAGTTGTTCGAGGAAGGTTTCGATGCCTGCCCGCTGCCGCTCGGGTAGGAGGCTACGCACACCTAGTTGTTTCTCGAGCGCCATTCTCAACTGCGCGCCGGGGTTCTCGTCCGGGTGGGTGAAACGGATGAACTCGCCGCCCTCATCTGCCCCACCGTTACCGAGCATCTCGAAAAATGTCACCGGCTCCGGGCGCAGGCGCAGCTTGAAGTCACCGCCCAATTTCGCCAGTTCCACCGCGTGATCGATCGCCTGTGACATGCCGCCGAGCTCGTCGACTAGTCCCAACGCAAGCGCCTGTTGTCCGGTATAGACGCGCCCGCCAGCGAGCGGTTCCAGCTCGCCTTGAATCCGGTCGCCGCGCCCATCGGTGATGCGTTTCTTAAATGTCCCGTAGACATCGATCATCGACTCGCGGATGAGCTTCTCCTCATCGGCAGAGAACGCCCGCGTCATCGTGTTGAGGTCTGCGTGCTGACCGAATTTCTCGCGGTGGGTGCGCACCCCCACCCAATTCAGGACACCTGACACATCGAACTTCATCCCGACCACACCGATCGATCCCGTCACCGTCCCAGCGTCCGCGAAGATACGATCAGCCCCGGCCGACACATAATAACCACCGCTGGCCGCCACCCCGCCCATCGACACCACCAGCGGCTTGCCCGCCGCGCGCAACTCATCGGTCGCCTCCCACAGCACGTCGCTAGCCATCGCCGAACCGCCCGGCGAGTTGACCCGGAACACGACCGCCTTGCAGTTCTCGTCGCGTGTCGAGCGCAGGATTTCGCGTCGCACCGGGGCGATCGAAGCATCGGTGATGGCCCCTTCGAGGACGACCACATCAATGAACGAACCGCGCTCGCGACGGCCTTTCGATTTCGATCCCATCGCCAGCTTCATCAGATCGAACACGCTGCCGATCTCCACGTCATCAGGCACCGGCAGACCGTAGTCGTAGGCGATCTCGCTATCCTCTCCATACTTCTCCTTCAGGAATTTCACAAAGTCGGTGCGGTAGAGCAAACGGTCGACCAGCCCAGCTTCCTTCGCTTCCTCGGGCGTCATGAATCCCTTGTCGATGATGCCGCGCACGGTCACTGGATCGATCTTGCGCCCCTTGGCGATCGCTCCGACCAGCTGGTCGAACTGCGAGGTCATGAGCTCGCGCGTCTGTTTTTTCGCTGCGTCGCTAGGGGCAGTCAGGTAGTAGCTCTCCCCCGCCGATTTGAAATCGCCAATATGAATGACGCTAGCCTTCACTCCGACACGGTCCAATAGTTCCTTATAATAGAGCTGCTCCGAGTGAAGCCCGCTGACCGACACGTTGCCCTCGGGCGTCAATACGATCTCCGAGGCCGCGCTACCGAGGATCGCCTGCGCGTTGCCGAGGCTCTCGGTGAACAGCCAGATATCCTTCCCCGCCGCACGAATTTTTTCGAAATGATAAGATAGCTCCTGCAGCTGCGACAGCCCAACGCCCCCCTGATCGATGTCGAACACCAGCGCCTTGAGCGTCTCGTCTTTCACAGCCGCGCGCATCGCCTTCACCAGATCGAACATCTGCACGCCACCACCGCCGCCATTCATCAGGGAGCCGAGGTCGAGCGACGGGCTGGAGCTCTCGACGATCGCGCCGTTGAGGTCGTAGACAGCGATCTTGCCCGGCTTGTCGTCCGCGAAGCCCGTGAGACACGAACAAACGAACGCGAGACAGGCCGCGATGGGAAATTGGATCTTCATGGGCAGACTCTGGGGCGAAATCTGACCATGGGCAAGCAAGCCTTTACCAAGTCCCCGACGCTCGATTTCCGCAAACGAAGGTCAATGCCTTTAGGCGGAAAAACGCGCAGTATCGTAGCAGAGGAGGCTGTCGGGAAAATCCGGTCGCCGCAGGCAATGGCGTCACTTCGATTTGCAATCGAAGCCCGAAACCCAAGGCACTCAGCACGACGGATTCGATTGCAAATCGAAGTGATGGCCTGAACGAAACTAGGCTTTAGATTGAGCCTTCCCCTAGAGGCATTTCCGCTACGGCGCCCCCAGCGCCCAGTGCAGCAGGTTCTTCGAATCGCTCCAGATATACTTCGAGTTGCTGCCGAGGATCACCACCACGACGTTACGTCCCTTGTAGGTCCCACTACAGATCAAGCAACGCCCGGCGGCACGCGTGTAGCCCGTTTTCAGCCCATTGCAGTAGGGCGACTTGGCGAGCAGTTTATTGGTCGCCTTGAAGGTCACGCTGCGACCGTCAGCATGGCGGAAACCGATCTGCTGCAAGCGGCTATACTTTCGGATCGTCTGCGAGCGGTAGGCCTTCATTGCCAGCGTGCCCATGTCGCGCGCGGTCGAGTATTGACCACCGACGGTGAGCCCTGAGGCGTTGACGAAATTCGTGTTATCCATCCCCAGCTGCCGCGCCCGCGCCGTCATCGAGCGCCCGAAGGCCGCCTCGCTGCCCGAGTGGGTGCGCGCAAGCATGCGCGCGGCGTCGTTGCCGCTCTTGACTAACATTGGACCAAGAATCTGGCGCCGCGTGTAGCGGTGGCCGGCCTTGAGGTAGAGCTTCGACGGCTCCGCCCAAGTGTCGCTGCTGGCGACGGTGATGGTTCCATCCAGGTCGCCACGCTCGACCGTCAGCAGGGCGGTCATGAGCTTCTGCGTACTGGCGACCGCGCGGCGGGTCTCAGCATTTTTCGTGAACAGGGTGCGACCGTTGTTCGCATCGAGGACGATCACGGAAGCCGCGTAGACCCACGGTGCCTCGGTCTTCGGGCGTGCCTCTGGCTGACGGATTGCCGGGCGGCCAGGAGTCGAACGCTTCGCGGTGCGCTGCTGCTCATCAGCGACGCAGCTGCTCAGCGAAATCGAGACAATCGCCGCGCCGAGAGTCGCGGTGATCGTCCTGAGAAAATGGCGACGTTCGTTCGGCGCAAAAATGGTCATGAGTAGCATCGTGGTGAGTAGAGAGAGTGGGTTAAAAGAAATGTTCTAAGCGCTAGCAGCACAGCGGTGCCGCTACTTAACCTTCGCCGCCATCTTCGGATTCGGCTCCGCTCCGAGTTCCAGCGCCCTATTGTAATGGCGCCGCGCCAGTTCGATCACCGGCGGATTCTGCTCGAGGTAGATCAACGCGAGATTGTAGTGCGCCTCGGGATAGTCCGGGTCGGCAGCGATCGCCTTGCGCAACTCCTCCTCCGCGGCACCACTCCAGCCGGCGTGCTTCGCAACCACCGCTAAATACATATGCGCACGCGCATTTTTCGGCTGATCGTGCACCGCCCGTGTCAGATGGCTGACCGCGAGGTAATGGTTCTCATCGTAATAGTAAGCCATCCCCAGAGTCACCCGCGCTTGCACCAGCTTCGGGTTCTCAGCCACCGCCTTTTCGAGATGCCCCTGTGCGGCCTTGTAGTCACCGAGCTGAAACGTCACAGCCCCCATGTTGGCGAGGGCGAGCGAATTCTTGGAATCGATGGCCAGCACCTCAGCGTAGAGTTTGCGTGCCGTTTTCCAGTCCTTTTTGGCAAAGGCCAAAGCCGCCCGCTTGCCGATAGCCGTGGTCAGTTCTGGCAGTTTTCCTGTCTTATCCTCATCCGCCACACCAACACGAATAGGTGGCTTTTCCTCCGTTTTTGTAGGGGGTTTTTCGCCATCTTGTGCAAATCCATTAAAACACAGCGCCACAGCCAGCACCACAGAAGCGTAACAAAAGTTTCGGACTGAGGGAGTTCTAATCATCAGATAGAGGTATAAAGCTTACAAATAGAAACAAATTCTAGGGGCAAAAAGCGCTTGCACAATCGCCAATATTTGAGACTGTTCTACAGAACACTGTTCTTATGCTTACAAAACGCCAACAAGAAGTTTACGATTACCTCAAGGATTACCACCAATCGACTGGCCTGATGCCATCGACGCGTGAGATTCAGCGACATTTCGAATTCGCCAGCCAGACGGCCGCCGTCAGTCACCTGCGCGCCTTGGAGAAGAAAGGAGTCATTCAAAAACACGCCGGCAAGGCTCGTGCGCTAGTCCTTCCAGAAGAACTCGAACGGGACGAGATCATCGATGTGCCGATCTACGGCCACATCGCCGCCGGTATGGCGCAGGAAGCTGAGCAAGAGCAAGATGGCTG
>JBLHKE010000571.1:0-5302 GCA_047619485.1 Verrucomicrobiales bacterium
TTTGGCCCAAGAACATGCTGCACGATGCACGAATGGCCGGTCTGGCGAAGCTGCGGCGCAGCATCAGATCGACCGACGAGCGGCAGCTAAGGGCCGTTCGTGTTGGTCGGGGCGAGATCGCTGCGATGCGGCTAACGGCAGCAAGGAGCCCAAACTTACGTGTTACCAAAGTTCTGGTTTGTTGAGTGCCGGCACACAGTGGGACGGCCCAATAAATGGCCGCTCATCCTGTTTTGAGAGCGACTGCCCCAACCAACCGTCTGGGAAACTTAACTTGAGTGGCGCTTGAGCAAAGTCTTCGGTGATCTGACGGAACCCTGTCTTGGAATAGTAGTTTGGGTCGCCATAAGTTACGACAAAATCAACTCCCTTTTGGCGCAAGTCTTCTAGCCCGTGCGCAATCAACTTTTGGCCGATACCGGTTTTCTGATGATCCATCTTAACGGCAACTGGAGAAAGGATAAAAACTGCTCGATCGTCCTGCGCAAACGTCAGCCGAGATAGAAAAATGCACCCAAGAAGCAAGTTATCTTCGTATGTCGACCAAACGAACAAGTCTTCGGTTGGTGTTGTCTGCATCAGATCGCGAACAAGACCTCCAATCACCTTACCTTCATTGGCACCTTCAGATACCGAAAAGGTTGCAGTGAAAAGCTCTGAAATCTCATGTTCCCTCGTGAGATGGCCAGAGCAAAATTCCACTTCTTTCTCCAATTCAAAGACAGTTTGGCTGGGGTGATATCATCGGGACTGATGTCTGCAAAGTCCGCCCACCGACGTTTTAGCCGACAAAAATGCTGCGCCATGCACGAATGGCCGTAATGCGAAAGCTGCACCGCAGCGTTGTATGGAGCGGCCAAAGTCCGGTTAGGGCCGAATGCGCCTCATACCCACGATCGAGGTCCGGGACCGGCCCGCCCACGCCGGTCCTGCGGATTCGCGATCCAACACTCTTTGAAGGACAAGCATCCACATCCGATGCACTTCGTCAGCCCCGCGCGGAGGCGAGCCAGTTCCGCGGCGCGCTCATCGATGCGTTTCAGCCATTCGCCCGACAACTGGGCCCAGTCATCTGGCGACGGCACGTGGTCTGCGGGCAATTTTGCGAGTTCCTTCGCGATCTCGTCCAACGAGAGACCGATTCGTTGCGCGAAAACGATGAACGCGATTCGTCGCAGCACTGAGCGGTGGTAACGGCGGTGCCCGGAGCCGGCCCGCTCGGAGGCGATCAGGCCCCGTTCTTCATAAAAACGAAGGGCCGACGACGCCACTCCACTGCGCTTGGAAACGTCGCCGATGGTGAGGACCGTATGCATTCTTCGAAGGTACCAGAAAAACTTCTTGACTTCAAGTTCACTTGAACTTGTAGAAATGAATCCACCGACGCGAATCAATGACCAACGCGAAACCATCGCCAAGGAGAAATGACCATGAACCAGCAATCGCCCCTCAACGGACTTCGAGTCGCCGTCACAGGCGGGACTTCCGGTCTCGGACTCGCACTCGTCCGCCAGCTCAGTCAGGCCGGCGCGCGCGTGGCATTCGTCGCTCGATCGAAGACAGATGTCGAGCGAGTAGCCATCGAGACGAACGCCGTCGGCATCGTGGGTGACGTCGGCCTCAAAGGCGACATCTACCCGATGGCGTTTCAAATCACCGCCAATCTCGGTGGACTCGATGTTTTGATCAACAACGCGTCGAGCCTCGGCCCGATCCCGCTCGTCCACCTCGCCGACACCGATTGCGAGGATCTCGAAGACGCGCTGTCAGTCAACCTGATCGGACCCTTCCGCTTAACGAAGGCGTTGTTCGGGGCGCTCGCAGCATCGGCGCGGGAGGGACGCGGCGGAACCGTCGTCAACATCTCCAGCGACGCCGCCGTCAACGCCTATCCGGGGTGGGGTGCCTACGGTGCGAGCAAGGCCGCGCTCGGCCACCTGACCGCTATCTGGGACGTGGAGGCCCGCGAAGAGCGAATCCGGTTCCTGGCTGTCGACCCAGGAGACATGGACACACCACTCCATGCCCTCGCCGATCCGGACGCAGACCAGTCTACATTGAAGCGACCAGCCGATTCCGCCGCCGAGGTAATCGATGCGTTCTCGGTGACCCTCCCGATCATCAACGCGACCGAAGACGCGGTGCCCGCATGATCGCCGCCCACTCCCCCGACCGCCCTTCCGGGAAGTTGCTCAAGGTAGACGCAAACGGCCGCATACAGCACTTGTGCCGCACCGACCTGGTCACCCTGTTCCGACCCGGCGATCTCGTCGTCGCCAATGACGCCGCAACTCTGCCGGCCAGCTTGCTCGGCGAACACGAGCCAACCGGCTATCCCGTCGAAATCCGGTTGGCCTCGTTTGTGAGAGCCGCCGATCCAACAAGATTTGTCGCGATCGCGTTCGGTGCCGGCGACCACCGCACTCCAACCGAGGCGCGGCCCGCGCCGCCGGTGTTGTCACCGGGTGATCGTCTCCTGCTCGGGCCGCTCGTTGCGGTCGTCGAGCGCCTTCTCGATCACCCCCGCTTACTTGAGTTGCAATTCCGCGGAGACCGGCCGGAGATCTTCGCTGGGCTCGCGCGGCACGGGCACCCGATCCAGTACGCGCACGTTCCTGCTCCCCTGGCGCTTTGGGACGTGTGGACCAATCTTGCTTCGAAACCATTCGCGTTCGAAGCACCGTCGGCGGGATTTGCACTCGACTGGGGGACACTTTCGACGTGGAAACAACGAGGCATCGAGCTGGCAACGATCACCCATGCGGCCGGCATCTCGTCGACCGGAGACCCGGATCTCGATCGGCGACTGCCGTTCAATGAGCCATACATAATTCCAGAGTACACGGTGAACGCGATTGCCGAAACGAAGGAGCGAGATCGACGCGTCATCGCGATCGGAACGACCGTCGTGAGGGCGCTCGAGTCCGCTGCGGCGACACACGGCACGGTGGCCGCAGGGCACGGAGTCGCACGCGGACGCATCGGGCCGGAGACACCGCTACGCGTGATCGATACGGTGCTCACCGGCATGCACGAACCGGGCGAGAGCCACTTCGAGCTGCTTCGTGCGTTCGCCGCTGACCCCGTGCTGCGAAGAGCGCACCGGACTGCAACTGAGCGGCGGTACCGCACACACGAGTTCGGAGACTCCCTGCTCATCGAACGACGCCGCGCCGCCTGATCGTCGAGCCGTCGTTTGGGCGCTGTCAGAGGAAAAGTATTTACATGCCGAAACGCAAATTTGGCATTTAGCTACCCTTGGTTTTTCACGGCTTTTCCGGATCGGACAAAGCGAATCCTCGCTGTTTCAAATATTCAGAGTTTTCCTCTGACGGTACCCTCGAAGCTCGCTCTCACACAAGGACTCCCATCATGGCCCACCCCACGCTCATAAGCTCCAATCTTTGCCCCTTCGTTCAGCGCAGCGTTATTACGCTCGAAGAAAAAGCCGTGCCTTACGATATTGAATACGTCGATTTGTATGCCAAACCGGATTGGTTTCTGGAGATTTCGCCGTTTGGGAAAGTACCGGTTCTGAGAGTCGACAACAAGGCGCTGTTCGAGTCGCAGGTGATCGTTGAATATCTTGATGAAACTGCCGCCCCGCGTATGCATCCAGAAGACCCGCTCGAACGCGCATATCACCGGGCATGGATCGAGTTCATCTCGGCAGGCTTGGTTGACACCTTCAAGCTCATGGTCGAAACCGACGAAGTTGCGGCCCGGGATTTCGCGAACTCGGCACGGGAAAAGCTCGTGCGTCTTGGCGATCAAATGGGCGAAGGTCCGTTTTTTTCAGGCGGGCATTTCTCGTTGGTGGATGCAGCCGCCGCCCCTATGGTTCAACGTCTGCAGTGGTGCGAAAACATCAAGAGCCTTGGGATATTCGAAGGCCACCCCAAGGTCGCGGCGTGGCGCGACGCCCTTTTGGCACGACCCTCAGTCCAGAGGTCGGTGCTCCCCAACATCGAGGAAATCTTTGTTGAGAATCTCAAGGGCCGCCCAAGCCCGGCACACACCACCGAGGCCTCTTGGCTGGGATCACTCGCCGACTAGCAACCCCAGCGGGTCACAACGTCGCTCAGCGCACCAACGGCAGCAAAGTCCGGAGGTTGTGTGAAAACACTTCACGCCATTCGAAAACAATCGAACTCGCCCGATTTTCGTGTTCTCTGATCGAGCTGAGTCAAAATTTTCATGTCGTCTAGTGAGAGTGATCCGATTCCCACCAGTTCCCTGACTTTTCACACGGACTCTCCGTGTCTGGGACGTCCAAGACAGGTGCGGTGAACGACGGGAATGTATTTTAGCCAGTGGTTAACGCATGAATGACCGCTGTGAGAAAATTGCGCGGCCCTGCGGCAAAGCGCTTGCTGTAATCGCAAATTATTGGCGGATATTTGCGATCGTATTTGCCGCAGATGCATCAACCGCATCGCCAACCCGACGTTGGCATCCGAGCGTATCATCGACAGGTGCAGTTGCAAAGAACGGCTGGAGCGAGCCCCAAGTGGACTGCAATGTTAGCTCTCTCCACGCGGACTTGGAAAGAAATTCGACTGGCGCCTTGCAATTTGGCTCGTTTGTAATACATATTGTGACAGATGACACAATCACGATCCATAACAACCCGCCAATCGATCCTGGATGCCGCCGTCACGGAGTTCTGGGAGCATGGTTATCGAGGCGCTTCTGTCCGCGATATCTGCGCGCGGGCCGGTGCCAGCTCGAACGCAATTACCTATCACTTCGGTTCGAAAGAAAAGCTCTATCAGGAAATCCTGGATCAGTTTGGCGCGCTGCTACTTGAACAAGCGCAAACCGCGTTGTCGGGCGAGTTGAGATCGCAGGAGGAGTTCAAGATCCGCCTGGAGATGTTCTTGCTTCAAATTCTGGAAACCTGTCTCAAAAACCGCAAGACTGTTTTGATCGTGGCTCGGGAGTTCGAGCAGCTTCTTCCGGAGAATGACGAAAGTGCCGTTAGCGAACTGGTTGGGATCAACTATTCACTTTCGAATTTTGTTCAGAAAGCCAAAGACCAGGGGTTCGTGCGGGAAGACGTGGATGTCAGTATCGTGGCCGGCACTTTGATGGACAGGCTCCTCAACCAGGCGCGGTTTTCGCACACTCATGAACGATTTTTTAACGTGACGTCGCTGGACCCGGAGTACCGCACCTACTGGGTGCGGGCATCGCTTGGATTGGTGCTCGACGGCATGAAACCGCGGGCCGAGCTCGCACAACAAGCGGCAATAGGAGAAGACTATGCACGTAGAACAAACGATTGAGATTGACGCGCCGG
>JBLHKE010000572.1:0-5295 GCA_047619485.1 Verrucomicrobiales bacterium
GGGTTGGTTCCCGCCGGGTCTCTGTAGATGCTTTCGGTTGCTCGCTACTTCTTCTTCTCCTCTCGGTTCATTGTTTCGGTTTGCGAGCGCCCTCCCCGCTTCTCAGGGCTTTGGCTGGCGCCAAGGAGTTTGCTTTTTGGATGGAGCGTTGTCGAGAGGAGATAACGTTGATATTTGAAATCAGGCTACCTACCGCTTCGCCTCGTCCTGCATCTTGCCGATGGTGTCGAGCTGTTCCTCCGCTTCGCCGAGGCCGTCGGGGCGCATGCTCATCCAGCCGCCTTTACTCGTCAGGAATTTCACCACTTCCTCGGCATCGGCCAGGGCGGCGTCCCACTCTTTGAGGGCCGCGTAAACACGGGCGCGGGCGCGAAGGTGGACATGATTGTAAACCAGCTTTTTCGGCTTGCGGCCCTTCTCGTCGACCGCCTCGGGATCATAGGGCGGGTCCAGCTTGAAGATGAGTTGCTTGGCCTTCTCGATCTCACCGCTCTCCAACAAGGCGCTGACGGTTTGCTCGTCGTGTCGGTCGATGAGGTTCGGGACGAGTTCGCCTTTGTGACCCTGCTCATGGTCAGCCCCGACACGGCGGCTGCGATGCTGCCGTCCGGACGAAGGACGAGGGCGTTGGGCTGTTGGTCTTCGTCGAGGATGCCGAACCGCTGGACGAGCGGGTTGGAGAGCCCTCCCGGGACGATCAGCGTCTCGCAGTTCAGGGGTGTCTCCTTTAAGTAGGCTCGGATCGGAGCCACCTCTCAGTCCACAACCGCAACGATCACCTGAAAATCATCAAGCGCCCTGTTCTCGTTGTAGGAAATCAACCTGCCCGCCGTGCCCGGCAGCGGCGATCTTTCCTGATCCACCCAGCTGTTCGTGAACAGGACGACAGTCCATTTTCCCTTGATGTCTTCCGGGAGGCGGTAGGGTTTGCCGTCTAAGGTTTGCAGCTCCGCTTGGATGTGACGCTGAACTTCGTCCGGTTGCCTGCGCGAAAGAATCCATTGCTGCTGTCTCCCGTAGGACCAACCGGCGACGAAGGCAACGCCGAAGAGCCAGTAGCGATGTTAGCGGTTGGGCAGGAAGGAGACGATGGTCCACATCATCGGCTGGTCGACGTGGTGCTCGAGGATGCGCTCACGGTATTCTTCGTGCAGACCACGGTTGCCGACATCGAGCGTGAGAAGCGAGGCGGCGGCGAGGGCCGGTCCGGGGGCATTCTCACCACTCAGGGCTTCGACGAACTCACCGATCACCTGTTTCGCCTGCGCTTCCGCGTCGCGTAGTGATTCCTTGGCGAGGCAGAACCGGGCGATGACGTCTGTTCCCGGTGGCATGTTAGTCACTAGTGCGGCTTTTGCTTCGTCGACCGCGCGTTGGTAGTGGGGGGCTCACTGGTAAATTTCCAAAGCCCAAGCTGGGCGATGATGCGGCGGTTGCGGATGATCCAGAGATCTGGCGCCACCGGGTGAGCAGCGATGGCCTTGGCGCAAAGCGCTTCCACCTTCTGGTAGTTCGCTCTGATTTTCGTCGCCGGAATCCGGTAACGGACGGGCGGCTTGGCGAAGCAATCGTGGATGGCGCGGAGAGTTTCTTCGGCTACCGAAGCGGCGGTCCGCTTCAGCGGCGTCGGATTTGTGGACATCGCCTTGGTTTCCGGCGGCAGAGTCGGATCAAGAGGGACATCGGGATCGACGACGAGGAAGTCGCCGGCGAAGAGGTAGGTGAGTTGGATGATGTAGCGCGGTCGGATCCAGTCCCTTGCCAGGGAGGATTGAAACCAGCGGGGAAAATCCGTCTTGCCGGTGTCGCTCGCGCGCCTTCGGGTGGAACCGGACATTATCAGGGCAACATAGCCGGTTGGGGTAACCGTCATCATGTAGGGATCCCTCTTGGGGAACGTTTTATAGAGCGGGTTGTCACGGCCGCCGGGCAGGTGAAGCGCGGGCCAGTCCACGCCGAGATCGCGCAGAATTTTCTCACCGGCATCCGGTAGTTGGTCGACATTGAAACTGACGATGTTGAGCCGGTCGCTGATCTCGTTCTTCTAATTTTTCCATTCGACGGCCAGTCGTTGGACATGATCATCGGCCGGATCCTCCTGCGACCAAAAGTAGAGGATGGTGATCTTGCCCAGCCCGTCGGCCGGCAAGTGCATCACCCCGCCGTCGCTGCGCTTGAAGGTTCCACACAACGGCGCTCCAAGAATCTGGCCGCCGAGCTTCTCGCGCTGGAAGCGCGATCATGTCGAGATCACCGGCGAAGCGCTCCGCCATCTCGTCGCGGAGGTGCTCGATCAATTTTGTATCCCCGAGCTCGAGGGCCATGACCATGGCGACGCGCAGCATCTTCGCATCCGCGGGAGTGTCCCGGTAGCGGGTGACCATGGGCACGAGGGCCGCCAGACGCGCTTCCGCATCCGCCCCCTGGTGGGCCAACTCGGTCTGGGTCAGCAGAAGGTCGGCGTCGAGACGTCACTCCGCTTACTCGTTGGGGGCTTTCGCCAGATCCTTGCAGGTCTCGAGGCGGGTATCTCGGTTCCGCGCCGAGTTGACCATGCCGAACAACTGCTGCTGAGCGCTGAAAACGAGGCCGAGAATCTCAAAGCGGTTGGGAGCCCTCGGGTTGGCCTCGAGCAGCTTGCCGCCATCGCGAATCATGTGCTTTACAGTCAAACGCTTGCGTGCCGCAGACGATTCATCCTTGTGGGCGGAGAGCGCGGCCTTGAGTGCGTCGATCTTCCCCTGCGGGACCGGGACTCCGCTTTCCTGGGCCGGTGCCGAGCCGCCACACATCCAGACGGCGGTGAGGAGCACGCGGATGAAGCTTTGGTAGACCCGCATTTTCAAATTCTCGTTCTACATCCGAATGGGGGGCGGTCACTTCACCGGCTTGGGTCAAGAATTGGGGGCTAGGACGAAATTTTACTCCGCAACTGGCTGGTTCCGCCACCCCAAGATCCCACGGATCAATGGCTATCTGGCTCGCCTGGGCGCCAAGCACGACATCAACGTGAGCATCACCGAAGACGCCACGGATCTGAGCGCGAAGAATCTCGAAAACTACGACCTCATTCTCTTCAACAATTCAACCAATCTTGGCGAGACCATCACCGTGGAACAACACAAGCCCATCATCGATTGGTTTAAAAACGGCGGAGGCATCATGGTGATGCATACCGGGATCGTGCACAATGGAACCTGGCCAGAGTTGATCGAAATCGCGGGCTGCAATTTCGATGCCGATTCGGAATACGTGGAAGCGCGCTTCACAGTCGATCCGAAGGCGGAAGGCGATCCTATCGTGGCCGGCAAGAAGAAGGAATTCGTGTACACAGCCGACTGGATCAGCTTCAACCGGCCGGTTACTGGTCTACCGGGTGTGCAGGTCATGTTGCGGCTCGACGAGAAGAGCTTTGACCCAGTGCGAGAGCACCCACTCTACGTCGACAAAAAACCCATGGGTGATGACCATCCAATTTGCTGGCGCCGCAAGGTGGAACAGGGCCGATACGTCTATACCAGACTGGGTCACGACATTCGGTCCATTGACACTGAATTCGGACGCGCCCACCTGATCGCGGGCATCAAATGGACTGGAGGGAAGAAGTAGCGCCGTCACTCCCGGCGGAGAAACGCCCATAGAGCGGGTTGTTGGTCATTCCGCCGAAACTAGGCCGCAGCAATCCACGTAGCGCGACCGCCCGCAGCCTATCAGAGTCAGCCGCGTTCGGGCAGAATGAAACGCTGGCTGTGTTGCCGAACCCTCGAGGATGCCGATCCACTCTGGATTCGCCGCTTTGCCAGCCCTCCATTCTGTTCCACGAATCATCACTCATTTGAAGTGTGGCAGAACACCATGAACACTTTGCAGTCGCCATCCGGTCCACAAACTGCGAGATTTGCGGCGATTCATGAAGAACGCGTTCGCCTATATTTGTGCCGGCCTCCTGTCAGGATGTGCGGGCTCGGCCTGGTCGAAGGAGAGTCTTGATCGCACGGTGGCGATTCGGAAAGCAGTCGACGGCGGCCTGGAGCTCGTGCAGAAGGCGGCGCGGAACTACCCCAGCAACCGCGACTGTTTCTCCTGCCACCACCAGACCTTGCCGATGCTCGCTATGGTCACGGCACGCGAGCGCGGGTTTGAGATCGATGAGGCATTGCTCACCGGGCAAGCGAAGTTCACGCGAAATTTTTATCGCGGTCGCATCGATGCGATGCGCGAAGGAAAGGGCGTCGGTGGACGCGGCATGACGGCCGGGTATGCGCTGTGGGCACTCGACCTTGCCGATCACCCGCGAGACGAGACGACCGACGCGCTCGTCAGCTTTTTGCTCAAGACGCAAAAGCCCGAGGGCAACTGGAGGAGGCAATCGCACCGTCCCCCGCTCGAGGAGACGGATGTCACCGCAACCTATCTCGCCTCCTACTACATGGATCGCTATTCGGGAGGAGATGCGGTCGACAGGTCGACCGAGCGGGCAAGCGAATGGATCAGCAGCGCAAAACTGGAATCCCAGGAGGCGCACAATTTTCAACTACTCGCCGCTGCGCGCGCGGGGGCGCCGGTCGGCCAGTTGCGCAAAGCCATCTTGGGGAAACAGCACGAGGACGGCGGCTGGAGTCAGCTAGACGGGATGGAGAGCGATGCCTATGCGACCGGGCAGACGCTTTTCATTTTGAACCAGGCCTGCGACGATACCTCGAGTTCCGACGCCAGCGGACGCGCCGTCGACTTCCTCCTGAAGAACCGCGAACAGGACGGTTCGTGGCACGTAGTCAGCCGATCGAAGCCAATCCAGAGGATGTTCGACAACGGCGATCCTCATGGCAAAGACCAGTTCATCTCCACGCCGGCTACCGCTTGGGCAACCGCCGCCCTCGCATCGGAACTGCCTGAACGGAACCAAGAACCACCACCGACATTCAATCGCGATATCAGACCGATTTTGTCTGACCGCTGTTTCCAATGCCACGGCCCCGACCGCAATCAGCGCAAGGCGAAACTGCGGCTCGATGTGCGCGAGGAGGCACTGAAGCTGCACGACGGCGTCGCGGCGATCGTCCCTGGAAAACCATTGGCGAGCGCACTCATCACGCGCATCCACAGCAACGATCCGGATGAGCGGATGCCGCCACCCGAGACCGACAAGTCCCTCACGCGCGCCGAGCAGAAACGGCTCGCGCGCTGGATCGAGAGCGGTGCCGAGTACGAAGAACACTGGGCCTTCATCCCACCGCGACGACCCGATCCGCCCGCCACTTCGACACCTGATTGGGTGTGCAACCCGATCGATAG
>JBLHKE010000573.1:0-5266 GCA_047619485.1 Verrucomicrobiales bacterium
AAGCTTCTGCTGTGCCATGCGTTTTTCGGCGATGGTGCGCCTTAGCTACGTGCCATTTCGTCCTGATCCGAATGGCACGTAGTTAACGGCACTCTCCCAAGTGCCAGCCTGTTGAATTTCTTTGGATTGGGATGGCATCCGGCATCGGTCGATGTCGTCGCGGTAGAACGAACGCCTCCGTTCGTTCGGATCGAGCGGAGCGATGATCCGCAAGCGTCCTTGTGCGCGATCGCCGCAACGTTCCATCAGTTCGAACCCTCTCCCGCTTGCAGGCTCCCCAGGCAAAGTGCGTCGTTCGGGGTGATCGTTTTCTGTTGGCTGCTACTCGCGTGGATTGCAGGCGGGGAAATCTTGCCCCCTTCCTGCGGGGCCGTGATTTCCCAGAACGAACGAGGCGTTCGTTCTACGTTCCGGCTCCAGCAGTCTTGTCCGATGCGCTGCTAGAATGATTGGCCGTAGTTGGTCGATGGGCTAGGTCGTAGTTGCACTGAGGGTGTGGAAGCGGCAACGCTTGGGGTGTCGAGTAGGTGGCCGAGATGCTTTGGCTGTAGGCTTTTGGAGGGGGATTGGGGTGGCTGGTCGGGGTGTCGAGCGACGCGTCGTAGTGCCCGCAGGGCGAACTTCGTTTGTCGTCGGAATCGTAGTTGCTGCCGTGTTCGCTGGCCATGGCGTATACGTAGTTGCAGGCGGCGGCGTAGAGGTAGGTCGCCATCGTTGATGTGCGGGCGTGCGTTTTTTGAGCGGGAGCGGCTTGCCGTGCGAGACTTTTTCCCATCGACCGACTGAGGCTAGCTGGTTGCGTTGTCTCTGTCACGGGAATTTGGTCGGCTAGATATATCAGACGATCTTCAGGCGGGTGAAGTCTTGGGTATCGACCAGTCCGACTGGGTGGCCGTTCTCGTCTAGGACGACTAGGTCGTCGACGCGGTGTTGGCTAAGGACGTTGAGGGCTTCTGCTGCGAGTTTGTCGGCGGTGATCGACACCGGGTTCGGCGTCATGTAGTTGCTGACGGTCTTGGTGGCGATGTCAGGGTCGGCCTGGAAAGCCCGGGCGAAGTCGCCCTGGGTGAAGATCCCGGCAAGGGTGCCGTCTCCGGGGTTGGTGACGACGGTGGCTCCGCAGCGCGCGGTGGTCATGCGCTGGATCGCGAGCATCACCAGATCATCCGGGTGGACGATGGCTAGCTGATCCTCTTTGCGCATGATGTCGGAGACGCGGGTGAGCAGGTGCTTTCCTAGGCTGCCGCCGGGGTGGAGTTTTGCGAAGTCATCACGTTGGAATCCGCGTGCTTCGAGGAGCACCATCGCGAGGGCATCGCCTAACACTAGCATCACGGTCGAGCTGGAGGTCGGGGCGAGATTGTGCGGGCAGGCCTCGCGCTCGACGTGGGTGTCGAGGTGGATGTCCGAGTTGCGCGCTAGTGATGAGTCGCTGGCACCGGTGATGGCGATGAGCTTGTCAGCGGCGCGGCGTAGGTGGGGGAGCAGGCGCAGCAGCTCCTCGGTCTCGCCGCTGTAGCTAAGGGCGATGACGGTGTCGCCCGCGTTGACGATCCCGAGGTCGCCGTGCAGCGCGTTCTGGGAATTGAGCACGACGCAGGTGGCGCCGGTGCTGTTGAGGGTCGCGCAGATCTTGTGGCCGATGTTGTGCGACTTGCCGATGCCGACGATGACGATCTTGTGCCCGTCCTCGACCGTCGACTTGAGGAGATCGATGGCTGCGGTGAAGTCATCCCCGATCGAGGAGAGCAGCCGCTTGAGTTCGTCGATCTCGATCGAGATGACACGCTTGGCTTTTTCTAGGTAGTCCATATCGAAGCGCTGCAGTGAGGGGAGCATGGAGTTGCATTCCGTGGGCTGCAGCGGTGTGTCTCTAACGTTCTCAATGGTTTAGATGGACGCTAGAGCTTTTGGGGGTGTTCTTTAGGAGAGGGCTGATGGTGTTGGCGCTGCGATCCACGGAGTGCAACTCCGTGCTACGTCGGCTTTGCCGCCGGCTATTGTCCAACTAGCTCTGGGTAGACGCTGGTGAGGTCGAGTTTGTCGCCATTTTCTTTCTGGAGTTCCAAGAAGGTGGCGAAGAGTGCTTTCATCCTCTGTTTCGAATCTGGTTTATCGGCGAGGTCGGTCATCTCCTCGGGGTCTTTATCGAGGTTGAAGAGAAGAGCCTTCTTGATCTTCGGGTAGAGGATGAGTTTGTGGCCGTTCTCAATGACGCAGCGTTGGACGTTCACGTAGGAGCCGGAGATCGCTTTGAGGTGCCCCTCTTCCTCCCCTTTGATGACGCCCATGATGTCGTGGAACTGGACGTGCTCAGGTCTCTCCGCATCGGCGAGTGCCAGCGAGGTTGCCATGACGTCTTGCATGTAGATCGGGGCTGCGTTTCTCTTGCCGGCGGGGATGCCCGGGCCGACTGCGATGAAGGGGACGCGCATGCTGTGGTCGAAGAGCGACTGTTTGCCGATGAGCCCGTGGTGGCCGACGCTGAGGCCGTGGTCGGCGCCGAAGAAGATGTAGGTGTTGTCCGCCTGACCGGTCTTCTCGAGGTGGTCGAGGATGCGGCCGATCTGCTCGTCCATGTGGGTGATGATCGCGTAGTATTCGCGCCGGTTGACTTGGACGGAGTGCTTGGTGCGTGGGAAGGGGGCGAGTTTTTCATCGCGGAGTTTCGCGCTGCAGCCGATGGCGTCTTTCCACGGATACTCGGGTAGGAAGCTCGGTGGCATCTTGATTTTCTCGGCGGGATACATGTCGACGAACTTCTTCGGAGCCTGGCGCGGGTCGTGTGGGGCGTTGAAGGCGATGTACATGAAGAACGGGTTCTCGCTACCTTTGGCCATGTCGAGGTAGTTGGTCGCGTCATCGGCGACGACCTCGGACCAGTGCTTGCCGCCCTTCCAGAACCCGCCAAATTTTGGGTCGCTGGGATCCCACGGGTCGGGCTGGCCATCGATCGGGCGGTTGTAGCCTTCCTTGGTTTGGTTGGGCATGCCGCCGCGGACGTTGCGCGAGTATTTGAATAGCTTGTCGTTCTGCGCTTGGACGTGCCACTTGCCAGTGAAGTAGGTGTCGTAGCCTGCCTTCTCCATGAGCTGCGGCCAGAACTGGCCGTCTAGGTCTTTCTTCATGGTCTTGGCGCCGGCCTCGGCGTGCCAGATGTACTTGCCAGTAACCATCATGGTGCGGCTGGCGACGCAGATGGCACCATTCCACCCGCCCATGTTGTAGGTGTGGGTCATGGTGGTGCCTCGCTTTACAAGGCGATCGAGGTTGGGCGTCTTGATTTCGTCGTTGTTCAGCGAGCCGATGGTTTTGTAGCACTGGTCGTCGGCGAAGATGAAGAGGACGTTGGGCTTCTGATCGGCTGCGATCGCACTGGTCGACGCGAGGGCGAGAGCGAGGAGTGTTCTGAGGAAGTGCATGAGTGAGATATTGGCGGGGGAATGCCGCAGGGACAAGCTCGGACTTTGCTGCGTAGCACAGAGTTGTGCTACGTGGGATGCCGCTGCGGCTCGACGATCTGCTCTGCTTCTGGAGGCTTCAGTCTCGCTGGAAACTGAGCGGGCGAGCCGTGTTGGAGGCTCGGCGGAATGGCACCAGTTTAAGAGCCTGTCGGGCTTACCCGATCCGGCAAGAATCATTTTATAATTCACCCCGATCGGCCGGTTGAATCGTCATTGAATCCATTCAAATCCTCCCCAGCAAGCGGATCTGGATCAGAATTCCAAAACGTTTTGCTCGAATCCTCTAAGCCCGACAGGCTCTTAACGACGCTCGGCGACGGAGTTGAGCCCATTTTTCAGTGCGAAGCTGTAGGTCTTGGGCGCCAGTAGTCGGTCAGACGTAGCTTCGATTTCAAAATCGAAGCTCATCGTGCTCAAACTTCGTGCTTAGGCACTGCTCTTCGATTTTGAAATCGAAGTTACGTCATCGCCTGCGGCGACTGCAGGTTCCGACGGGCTCCCGGCTCCGGTGCTTGAACAGCTACTTGCTTCAAAACCTCCGGTATATTTGCCCGACGAAAGCCTAGAGCTGGACTTAGACTAGTGCGATTCAGGCTAGACTAGGCGTTTTTTTCTTCCTTCTTCTCGTCGCTGCCGGCGGCGGCGACCTTCGAGGGAGCTTCTTTGGGATCGACGACATCTCGATCCCAATCACGCTCGGCATCATCCGCAGCACCTTTGAGCTCGCGATCGAAGTCTTCTTTTGCCTTTTTGAATTCGCCAGCGCTCTTGCCGAGACCCTTGGCGAGTTCCGGGAGCTTCTTGGCGCCGAACAACAATAGGACGATCAGGAAGACGAGTAACATCTCCTGACCACCGAGCGCGAATGCGAGTTGGGTTGCCATAATCTGAGTAGGTTTCTAGGCCTGATCTAGCTTTTGATATCGGTGTCGTCGGCAGCTGCCTTGAGTTCGCTCTCGAACTCGTGGCGCGCTTTCTTGAATTCTCCAGCGCTCTTTCCGAGGCCTTTGGCGAGTTCAGGTAGCTTTTTAGCACCGAAAAGGAGTAGGACGAGCAGGAAGACTAGGAGCATCTCCTGGCCGCCGAGCGCGAAGGAAAAAAAGGTAGGAATCGTGTTCATGGTAACAATATTCTAAGGGGTGGCAGGGTGTTTGCAATGCAAAGTTTGGCGGTGGAGGGGGCTTTCTGGGCGGTGGGAACGGCTTGATAAACCTGGTGGTTGCGGCGATTTAGCTGGTCTTTGTTATGAGCCACCCTGCGGATCCGCCAAAAGCTGCCAGCCTGCCAATCTATGATCTGGCGGATGATCTTGTGGCCGCATTGGGTGGTGGTGACGGCACTGGTCGCTTGGTGTTGCAGGCTCCGACCGGTTCGGGCAAATCGACGCAGGTCCCACAGATTCTCCTCGATCGTGGACTTCTAAAGGCGGGTGAGTCGGTGCTGGTATTGCAGCCGCGGCGACTGGCTGCGCGTCTGCTGGGGAATCGTGTCGCGAGCGAGCGGCGTGGGCGCGCTGGTGAGGAGGTCGGCTACCAGGTTCGCTTCGAGAACAAGACTGGCAAGGCGACGCGGATCAAGTACATCACCGAAGGGATCCTAGTGCGGCGGCTGCTTGACGATCCTGTTCTGAAGGGTGTTGGCGCGATCGTATTCGACGAGTTTCACGAGCGTCATCTGCAGGGCGATCTTGCTTTGGCGATTGTGTTAGAGTTGCAGAAGGCGCTGCGGCCTGATCTGAAAATCGTGGTGATGTCGGCGACGCTCGAGACGGAGGTGGTGGAGAAATTTTTGCAGCCGTGTGC
>JBLHKE010000574.1:0-5255 GCA_047619485.1 Verrucomicrobiales bacterium
CATCTTCTCCTTTCGGTTCTGTCTTGGTTTCGAGCGCCCTCCCCGCGTCTCAGGGCTTTGGCTGGCGCCATGATGGTAGACTTCTCAATATTAACGAGATTCCCCAATTCGCCTGGCGAGAGGGAGCCGCGCTTAATGAGCGCAACGAGCATGTTGACCTGACTCGCCGTGATGCCTAGCGGCCGGAACGCGTCATCGTAAATGGTTTTGTTCAGCTATTTGACTAGAGCGGAGAATGTTCCACCCCAATTAGGCTCCGGGGGTGATTTGGCAAAAACTCGGCAGCGTTCAGCCAAGACCAGAGAGGGGTGATCTTCCGGGTGAGCGACGGCGGCCTTTGTGAAGAGTTCCTCGGCCTCGGTGAAGGCGCCATCAAAGTAGAGTTGCAATCCCGCTTCGCTCAGATCGCGGCAGCGGAGCAACGCGTCGTCTACTCTACCTGCGGGGCCAAGCGGTCGGTAGAGGACGGTCGCTTGCGTGCGCCCGACCACGGCGATGCGATCCACCATGCGCCATTCAAAGGCGTCACCTGCGGCCCTGCGAGTTGCTTCGCTAACGAGGATCTCCGTGCTGTAGAGCTTGTTGAGAGCCTCGATCCGACTGGCGAGATTGACGCCATCTCCGATGGCAGTGTAAGCGAACCTCTCCCGCGTTCCGAGATTGCCGAGCAGGACGTCGGCAGTATTGATGCCGATACGCGCCCTGAATTCGGGCTTGCCCTCCGCGAGCCGGCGTTGGTTGAGTTTCCGCAGTTCATACAGGCAGTCCCAGGCAGCGAGACAAGCCTTCAAGCTGTGTTGCTCAAGCGGTTCGGGAGCATTGAAAATGGCGAGCGTCCCATCTCCGGTAAAGCTACTGGTGATCCCGCCGTGGTGATGCTGGGTATCGGCGACGATCTCTAAAAAATCGCTGAGTTCGCGAAAGGCTTGTTCGGCCGGGAGGCCTTCGCTGATGCGGGTGAAATCGGCCAGGTCGGTAAACACCACCGTAACCTCTTGGGTGCAGCCTCCCAGCTGGGCGTCGTCACCGTCGGTGAGGAGCTGGCGTACCACATCGCGCGGCACGTAGCGCGAAAATGCCCGCAGGCTGCGCTTCATTTTTCCCACTGATTTGGAGAACTGGGAAACTTCGCGGATGCTCGAGGGCAGTCTCTGGCCGTCATCGCGAAAGCGCAGGTGACCAATCTGTTCGAGCTCTTCTCCGATCTCAGCCAGCGGCCGCGTCACACGGCGTGAGAGCAAGGTACCGAGCAGGGCAGCGACTACTAGGATGATAGACGCGAGACCGATCGTGATCTTGGCATTGCGCCACACGACACCGAGGAAATCCGCCTCCGGAACGATGACACCAGCATAATAGCGGGTCTCACCCGGCAGAGCGACCCGTTGGATCAGCGCGACGTAGGATTCGTCTTCAAATTTGAAGCTCTTCTCAATCGCCCCGCCCTGATCGAGTTCCGTTAGGTCCCAGTCTTGGCTCTTGAGCGCGGCGCGCAACACGGCGTTGTTAGAGTGCATGCGCGAGTTGGCAGGCACCGGGAACGAACCGTCGTCGAGCAATAGGAATGCGGCACCGGATTCTCCGACTTCGAGTTTGTCGAGGAACATAGCAAGATCGTCGAGGACAAAATCGGCAGCGAATACACCCAGCACCTTTCCCTCTTCATCACGCCGCGCGAGCGCAGCAGTGATCCCCAGTGTCTCACCGTTGAGGAAGCGGTAGGGGCGGGTCCAGACGAGCCCCTCAAATTTGACCGCCTCGAGAAACCATGGGCGGGCGCGGGCGTCGTACGGCTGGTCGGAGGCGCCAGGGAACTCTGTCGGCTCGAGTTCGCCCGAGTCTGTGACGAGCGAGTAACGCGTCAGCGGCCCGGTGTCGTCGTGCAGCCGGGTGACGAGGTGTCTGCCATCCGGATCTCTAAGGGCGCCCAAGACGTGGCCGGTGTCGCGCTCGGCGTAGTAGATGTAGAGGATCTCCGGTTCGGTCTTGAGGTACTGCGCGAGAATCGTGGACGGCTCCTGCCAGTTCTCTAGTGGAGCCGGACCATTGAAAACAGTCTGATCAATGAAGCGGATGGCCGGCTCGACGCGATCGAAGTAGGTCTGCATCTTCTGCTGCACCCCATCATCGATCTGCCTCATCAGGGAATCGCGTAACGACTCCACCGACGAACGCGTGGTGAAATAGGCGACTCCGCCGATCAGTAGCGAAGTGCCGACGAGAATGCCTACGAGGAGGAGGATGATGGATTTGCCAAGCGTCATAAAATCCTGCGCAGGCAGGAGATACTGACCCTAGCCGCTCCCAGCGGCGTGTCGGAATTATTTCTCGCCGGTCGCTTTGCCTTTACCCAGCGTCTTGAGCGCCGCGACGATCGTTGAGGGGTCGGCGCGATTGCGGTAGTCGGCATCGACAAAGGCCCAGCGCACCACTCCAGACGAGTCGATGACATAGGTCGCCGCGAGGGGCAGCTCGTCGTATGCCGCGTCCTGCCCATTGTATTCCCTCATGTCGAAGATCTGTCGATAACTTTTCGCCACCTCCGCCGACATCGAAAAAACAACCCCGTATTTGCGCGCCACCTTCTGACCTGAGTCGGACAGGATTTCGAACTTGAGATCGTTCTTCTCACGGGTCGACAAGGACTTATCAGGAAGTTCCGGAGTCAGCGCTACGAGCTGTCCGCCAGCGGCAGTGATCTCGTCGAGCGCCTCCTGGTAGGCGCGCAGAGTGGCGTTGCAGTAAGGGCACCAGCCGCCCCGGTACCACGTGAGAACCACCGCGCCATTTTTCAGAAGCGAGGACAACGAAACCGCCACGCCCGTGGCGTTTTTCAGTTCGAAATCAGGAACCTTCATCCCAACCGCGATCGCCTTGTCGGTGATCCCCGATTTCTTCACGGCGGCGATGTCCTTCTCATAGGCAACCTTGAGTTCGCCCGGAGCCCTTGCCTCAAATTTCGAGGTGATCTCCCGCAACTTGGCGGCCAGGGACGGCTCGTCCTCGGCGCCGACGGTGGCTGCGGCAATCGAGATCGAAATGACAGCGAGGAGAGCTTGGATTAAAAACGTTTTCATGACGGTGTTAGTAGCCTATTCAACTGACCCGATACGGCAGGCTCCTAGGCGGTTCTTTAGAGGCGACCGACTAACTTGGCACACTTTTCGCCCGATGGCTCGGTCAAGCGCAAGCGACGCGCCCGATGACTGTAAAAACCAAATCAGAAGCCCTTCTTGCTTGCCGACAAGTTGTACATACATCTTATTTTCCACCAAACATCAAAATCAAAAAGGGAGTCACTCCCTCACTCAAGATACGCTTCATGGGAGAAGTGGAGACATCCCGGCGCAGCCAACTCGGGTTCGAACCCGCTGGAACCGTCAAGCGGCTCACCGTCGATGAGGGCGACTCGGTGGAGGCGGGTAATCGTCACCATCATCCTACTGGAAACAATCCGGGCTCCGCGTCTGGGCACACCGGGATTCCCAGCAGGTAAAAAGTAGAACAAACCCATTGACCTGACCGACCGGTCGGTATATATCTTGACCACGCCACTGAATCGCATCGGCCTTGTCGCTATCAGCAAGCGCACTATCTAACCCAAAATCTAGTCCGAGGAGAAATCTCTATTCTTTACAACAAATTTGACCGACCGGTCGCTTCATAAAGAGAGCCACCAAACAAAGAAACATACTACAATGAAAAACATACTACCAACACGCAGCTCACTATTGTTCCTAGTCACCGTCGGCCTCGGCACGGCTACCGCATCTGCGGGCGAAGATTTCCTCTCAGACATTTCAATGACCAAACCTGCTCCCACGAAGGCCGCTAGTGGCTTGTATCTACGCGGCTATGGCGGCTTGAACTTGCTCGAGGACCTCGACTCCTCTGGGTTCGATGCCGGCTGGGTAGCGGGTGGGTCGCTCGGCTACCGTTTCGTGAATGCGCTCGGCGGCCTGCGGATCGAACTCGACGGCTCCTATTCTGAGAGCGAGATCGATGCCTCCAAAATCTACGAGGGTGATCTCGGACTGACGACCGCCGCGCTCAATGTGATCCACGATTTCAACACTGGAACCCGTTTGCGTCCCTATCTCGGATTCGGACTCGGCGCGGGATTTCTCAACAGCGATCTGACTACGGGCGGACGTTCGTTGAGTGAGAGCGATGATGCCGTGCTGCTCTACCAATTCATTGGCGGCCTCGAGGTCGAGATGGGCGAGAAGTGGTCGGTGTTCACCGAATACCGCTTCGTTGGTCTCGATGATTTCACCCTTAATTCCGGTAGTCGCGATCTCGACGGCAGCGACTTCGGTGGCCACCAATTGCTATTTGGCGCCAGGTTCTCCTTCTAAGGGCTAGCAGATATGTCCAAATTATTTCCGAACGCGCCCTAAGCCCACCTCAACAAATTAAGCCCCTGCTAACAACCTAATCCCTGAGCGTCCTATTTTTGATCAAGTAAAGACCGACCGGTCGCTCTTATTCATAAATCAAATATCCAACAACCAAACGAAAATGAAAACAACCACGTTAAAAAACACCATCCTATTCGCCGCACTTCCTGCAGCAGCCATCGTCACCTTTGCCGCTTTTGCCATAGGCAAAGGAACGTCTGCCACGCCAACCACATCCACACCAACGGCGATCGGATCCTCCACCAGCGTCCCGACCGTCTATCACCGCACCGTCGAGATTGAAGGCCAGTCGATTTTCTATCGAGAAGCAGGCTCAAAGGACTCCCCTACCCTGCTTCTCCTACATGGGTTCCCCACCTCATCGCACATGTTCCGCAATCTCATTCCTGCCCTGGCCGACTCCTATCATGTCGTCGCGCCAGACTACCCGGGCTACGGCCAGAGCTCCATGCCCTCGGTCAACGAATTTGACTACACGTTCGACCACATGGCTGAAATCGTCGACGGCTTCACGACCGCCGTGGGACTCGACCGCTATAGCCTCTACCTGATGGACTACGGTGCGCCCGTCGGATTCCGACTCGCCACGAAGCACCCCGAGCGTATTGACGCGCTCATCATCCAGAACGGCAATGCCTACGATGAGGGACTCAAGGATTTCTGGAAGCCGCTCAAGGCCTACTGGGCAGAGCAGAGTCCGGCAAATGCAGACGCACTGAAAAACCTGCTGACACTAGACGCTACCAAATGGCAGTACACCCACGGCACACGCAACGCCGAGGTGATCAGCCCTGACAATTGGGTCATCGACCAATCCCTCTTGGATCGCCCCGG
>JBLHKE010000575.1:0-5252 GCA_047619485.1 Verrucomicrobiales bacterium
GCGCGGTCAGAAAATCTATGACGCGCTACACCAGCACCTGGTGAAGAATTACAAGTTCGACAAGAGAGCCAGCCTGCTTGCGCGTAGCCGTGGTGGTCTGATGCTCTACTGTTGGGCTGTCGCGAATCCCAAGAAGGTGCGCTGCGTTGCCGGAATTTACCCCGTGTGTGATCTGTCCAGCTACCCGGGCTTGGCGAAGGCGTGTGGCGCCTACGGATTGAGCAAGGAGGAGCTGGAACAACAGCTCGACAAACACAACCCCATCCCACGGATCGAATCGCTGGTGAAGGCCAAGGTGCCGATCTTTCACATCCACGGTGATGTCGATAAGGTCGTCCCGCTAGAGGCCAATTCCGGAGCACTGGTCGCGCGATATCAAAAACTCGGGGGCCAGGCTAAACTCAAAATTGCCAGCGGTCAGGGCCACAATATGTGGCGTGGGTTTTTTGAGTGCCAGGAGCTGGTCGATTTCGTGATCGAGCACGCGCGCCCTGCCGGCGGTCTGTAGGTGGAGGCGGTGATCCGACAGGTTCTTAAGTTAACGCCAATGGGCGCTGACCCCGCGCATCGGAGACGCACTGGACGATTACTCTGAGGCGGGCAGGCCGAGGTGCTTGTCGGCGAAATCCATGAACACCTTCCAGTCGGGCTCCCCAACGTTGTGTTTTCCCGGGCGCACGTGGTAGCCGACGATGCTGTCGATCAAGTGATTCTCCTGCGGGTATTGCTTGCTGCCGATGGCTGCTTTGCCGAGTAGTTCGTAGACCGGACTGGCGGCGACGCAGGCGGCGAATTCACCTTCGGGGTCGGCCCACTTGTCCCCTGTAGCACTGCACACGAGCGCTGGGCGTGGCGCGATGAGGCTGATCAGCAGGTGCTGGTCGAGTGGTAGCTTGTCCTCGTTGTCCCCGAACTTCGCGAACTCGTCGCAGAACCAGTGTGGGAAATTCTTGTTGATGACGGCGACGGTCTCGCCGACCCGACGACGGCTGAGGGCGGCGCCGCCGCAGCCGGACTGGTTGCTGACGGTGAGCGCGAAGCGCGGGTCGAGCGCGCCGGCCAGCAGCGCGGTCTTGCCGTTGCGGCTGTGACCCATGACGCAGATGCGTTTGCTATCAATGTTAGGATCTTGTGCGAGGTAGTCGGCTGCCCGGCTCAATCCCCACGCCCATGCGGCGATGCAGCCCCACTCGTTCGCGCCTGGCTCCGTCTGGCCGTTCTTGTAGTAGTGTGGGTGGATCCCATCCGTCCAGTCATCCTTCTTGTCTGGGTCGATGTCGCCCTGGTAGAACGTCGCGATCGCGTAGCCTCTGGCGATAGCCTGCTCGAACGGCCAGCGGCTAGCGGAGTCGCCGCGCTGGGATTCGTCGGCGAGGTTGTCCTTGCCATTGCGCACCCAGGTTTTGGTCAGGTGCACCTTCGGGTCGGCGAGCGTCGTGTGGTTGCCCTGGAAGTTGAGCCCGAGAAAGATCGGAGCTGGTTTTCCAGTGTTCGGGGTGATGAGTAGTAGGTGGATCGGCGGAGCCGCCTCGGGGCCGAACTTGATCGAGACCTCTTTCAGGGTCGCCTTGCCGCCGAAGTAGTTTTTTTCCTCGCGGTCGATCTTGAATTTGATGTTCTGCGGTGCCCCGGGGGCTCTGCCGAACATGTAGTGCTCGAACAGGCGGACGACTTCCGGGCGGCGCTGGTTCTCCCAGGTGGCGGCGTCTTTGACCGGTCTACCGTCGAGCATCACCAGCGGGTGGGGGAGTTCCTTGGATTCGGGGAGGTCTGAAAACTTGGGCATGGTATCGGCTGCGAGGCACTGGGACGCAGTGATCGCGAGGAGGGCGGAGGCTAGGTTAATTCGGCGCATATTAGGATTCTGGCGGTAAAGATCGGTGTTGTCGAGTCGGCGGCTAGCAGCTAGCATTGTTCCCCAACCGCCCGATGCGGCGGTGATACGATTATGGCTATTTTTGAAAGACCACCCTTGCGAGTCGAGGGCGACAAGAAACGCGACATGCCCGAAGGACTGTGGCACAAGTGCCCGAAATGCGGCGAGGTGATCCATGAACTCGAGCTGCAGCAGAGCCTGCGCATCTGTCGCAAGTGCGAGCACCATTTCACGCTAAACGCCTTCGAGCGCGTGCTCTCGCTGGTCGATGCAGGTAGCTTCAAAGAGATCGGTGGCGACCTGACCAGCTCGAACCCGCTTGATTTCGAAGGCTACGCGGCCAAGGTGGAAAAATACCAGAAGGTGACCGGTCTGTTCGACGCGGTGCTGACCGGCGAGGCGACCATGGGTGGTCACCCCAGCGTGATCGGCGTGATGGATTTCCGCTTTCTCGGTGCCAGCATGGGTTCGGTGGTCGGAGAAAAAATTACCCGTTCGATTGAGCATGCGACCGCGACTGATGCGGCGGTGATCTTGTTTTCTGCCTCCGGCGGTGCGCGTATGCACGAGGGGATCTTGAGCTTGATGCAGATGGCTAAAACCAGCGGTGCGCTGGCGCGTCACGCTGAGGCGGGTCTGCCATTCTTTTCCGTGCTGACCCACCCGACCACTGGTGGGGTGACAGCGAGCTTCGCGACCCTCGGTGATGTGATCTTGGCGGAGCCAGGCTGCATGATCGGATTTGCTGGACCACGCGTGGTGAAGGAGACGACCCACCAGGAACTGCCCGAAGGATTCCAGACCGCCGAGTTCATGGAGAAGCACGGTCTGGTCGATATGATCGTGCCACGCCCGCAGATGAAAGAGCGACTCACGCAGTTGATGGCGTTTACGCTGGCCCAAAAGCAAGCCAAGCCGAAGGCGAAGGCGAAAACAGCGAAAACGACGAAGGCTAAGAGGGCTAAGAAGGCGTAGTCGGGTGATTGAAGTAGCACTGAGTTGCACTCCGCGCTCCACGGCTCCAGATCATCACCCTCCCAACGATGTCCACACTGTCGAGTACTGCGAATTGTGATCAATGCGCGCAAGTAGTGAGACCAAGGAGCCCGGGGCATCTCGCTCGGTCACTGAAAAACTTGGAGTGAGACGCCCCATGCTCCTTGATCAGCAATCGGGTCGGGATTCCATTTTTCACAAAATTTGATACGTGCCAGTATGATGAACTACGACGACGCGATCGAGTGGCTTTACGGTACTCAACTGTTCGGCATGAAGCTCGGGCTTGAGAGTGTCGCGGAGCTGCTAGGGACACTCGGCCTGCCTGCTGAGGAACAGAAGTTCATCCACGTCGCTGGAACCAACGGCAAGGGGTCGGTATGTGCGATGGCTGATTCGGTGTTACGCGAAGCTGGCTACCGTGTGGGGCTGTTTACTTCGCCGCATCTGGTGAGCTACCGCGAGCGCATCGTGGTGGATGGCGAGATGGTCGAGGAGGCACTGATCGGCGAGACGCTGACACGCATCCGTGAACTGGTCTCCGATTGGGAGACGCACCCGACCTTTTTCGAAATCACCCTCGCGCTGGCGATGTCGGTGTTCGCTGAGAAACGGGTCGAGGTGGTCGTGTTGGAGACAGGCATGGGCGGGCGGCTCGACGCGACCAATGTGGTGACGCCAGAGGTCTCGGTGATCACGCCGGTGGCTCTTGATCACATGCAGTGGTTGGGCGAGACCCTGGAGTTGGTTGCGGCCGAGAAGGCGGGAATTATCAAGCCCGGAGTGCCGGTGGTTTCGTCTCCACAGCTGATTGAGGTGCTCGGCGTATTGAAGGCGCGCGCCGACGAGTGTGGCGTCGCGCTGGAGGAGGTGGCGGAAGAATACTCGGGGGAGGTCGGCCTGCTCGGTTCCCACCAGCGGATGAATGCAGCTGTCGCGTTAGCGGCGATCGTAGCTGGAGGATTTGAGATTTCCCAGCAGTCTGCGGCGAGTGGGTTGGCGAAGGTGTGCTGGCGGGCGCGATTCCAGAGGATCGGCGAGCGGCTGGTGATCGATGGCGCGCACAATCCCGCTGCGGCAAAAACTGCGGTCGCGAGTTGGCGTGAAGTGTTCGGTGATGAGAAAGCCACCGTGATTTTCGGGGCGGTCGAGTCGAAAGACGTGAGCGGCGTGCTCGAGTCGCTCGCTCAGGTGGCTGGTCGCTGGGTGTTCACCAATGTCAATTCGGTGCGGAGCTTGGATGCGAGTGATCTGGCGCAGCTGGTGGATGGGGACGTCGTGGTCGTCAAAGATGCGCCGTCGGCATTGGCGGAGACCGCGGGGGACGCACGTGTGCTTGTCTGTGGTTCGCTGTTCCTTGCGGGTGAGGTGTTGAGCCTGGTCGCGGGCGGCGACTTCGAACGCAGCGCGCAGTGAGGGGATTCAACCACGAATAGACACGAATCTATATGAGCCGTGATTCGTGTGAATTGGTGTCCATTCGTGGTTCCCGATCTTCAGTGTCCCGGCATCTCAACCTGCCGGGAACAATTTATGCTCAAATTTTGCCAAGGCGTGGTTGTGTGTCGGGTGTAGCCTACTGTTATGAAACTGGGTCATCTCTCTCTTGCTTCCGTGTTCCTCCTAATGTGCGTCAGTTGCACGACGCTGCGGAAGGAAAAGGATTTGCCGGTCGGCGATGAGGTCGATTTCGTCGAGCACATCAAACCCATCTTGGGGGGACAGTGCATCCAGTGTCACAACAAGACGACGGCACCGGATCGGGTGAGCTTCGAAACACGTGAGCTGGCGATGATGCCCGGCAGGCATGGTCAAGCGATCGTCCCCGGGGATCCGGATATCAGTCGTATGGTGAGTTTTATCAATGCGCCACGTGACACGGGAGTGGCGATGCCGCAGATGGGCCACGAAGTTTCCCAAGAGGATGCAGAGACGATCCGTGAATGGATTGCCGCCGGAGCGAAATGGCCGAGCGGATCGGCAGGCCGTGTGGCGTTGCCGGGTAGTTGATCGCTCCAATGCAGGACCTCGAACAGTAGAATGCCGCGCGCAGAGGCGCAGAGAATCGAAAATAGAAAAACTCTACGTCTCTGCGTGAGACTGACCCCTGACCGCGGTTGATTGGGCAGGTGGGCATGCTACTGGTTCGTCTTGCTCCCCGAACTCAAGACGCCGATTCCTGGACCACGCTCGCTCGCGCTTGCCGAGCGCTTGCGGGCACACGAGTCGCGCAACGTGACCTTTACTTCGCCTGAGTTTCCGATCTTCTGGGAGCGCGCTGAGGGGACGAACGTGTGGGACTCGGACGGCAATCGTTTTGTGGATCTGACAAGCGCGTTCGCGGTGGCCGGTCTCGGGCATGGCAACGCCGATCTCCGCG
>JBLHKE010000576.1:0-5245 GCA_047619485.1 Verrucomicrobiales bacterium
TTGGTGAACCTAGTCGCCCCACCACTGCCGCCCAAGTCGGCATCCGTGTTGGCGATACTCTGAACCTGGTTCAATTGATAGTCGACGCCATTGAGCCGCAGCGGAATCGGATCGGCATCGATTCCCCCCCCCGATTTCACGCTATTGGTCACATCTAGCCGCGCTTTCGGTACAATCTGGGTGAAACCATGTGCCGCTGAGAAAGTTTCAAATACGAGACCAACCTCGAATCGACTCTGACCTGCTGACAGGGATTCGCTGTCACCAAAGGTATTGCCATCATCATCCACGAACCCTGAAACCACGAACACCAATGCCACTTCAGAGATGGAATACGAGCGGGCTCCCCCGATCGGATAGGGGCTAAATTTTTTATACCAACGGTTCTGGTGAACGCTCACACCACCACTAGCAACAAGTGCCGTCACCTGCCCATGCCCGGCGACGTTCCCCTCCGGGGTGAATGGCTGAGGAACCGTCGGGTCGGAGAGGTTCGCCCCCCTAATATAGCCATTGATCCCTACGGTGATCTGGCTCCAATCTTCGAACAATCCCCCCCCAAAAATCCCAGCGTTCGGATACCCCGGGAAGGGGAACGGGCTGGCCTCGCTGAGAAAATAGGAAAGTGAGACATTGTTGCCTCCCCCTGCCACGTAAAAATCCGAAAACAGGTTCTCTTCGAATTCCCGTTGGTAGAAATACTCTGCACCACCAAGCGTCGCGACCGCAGCGATCTTCTGATCAAACTCCGAGCGCCCTTCCACCAATACGGGCACCGGCCACATCGCGATCCGTGGGGTTCCCAGCGCACTCGTCTCCGGTGCGTTGCTCTCGGTTGTTAGCAAAAACTCACCCCACCTCACCCGCTGCGCGACTGCGGGAGGCAAGGCTGGATTCGAGTCCACCACGTCGTCCAACGACGCATACAAGTGATAACTCGCAGGCTCTGCTACGACTGCCGGCTCGTCCTCCGCAATCCGTCGCGTGCCGCCTTTCGATCCTCCGGTGCCGATGCCGGGCGCGATCAGCCACAGCTGCTCCACTTCAGCGAGCGTGAGCGAATTCGGATCAGCATTCGTGCCCGGCAAGTAGTAGCGCCGGTTCGGGAACAGCACGGAGCTCAAACAAGTCATCGCGGGGTGGCCAGGATGACGTTGGAACTCAACGCGAGCCGGTTGATGGGTGGCGTAGGCTCGCTCCTCCACGGTGTCCGCCCGCGGGGTGTCCCAGTAAACGCCCTCTGCGGCGGTGTTGACGTTGATACGACTGCTCAGGTCATCTGTCCAATACGCGATGCGCCCGACGATCGGGTTGTGAACGCTTGGCGTCCCCTCCCCTGTCCAGCGGTTCTGGTCGTCAAGAGTTCCCGTCTCACCACGCTTCAACACGTAGCGCCAACGCACTGGCATCGGCAGGCGTTGGGCATCGTGATTGGCGAGCGCGGGATCGGGTCGAACAACTCCGTTGATCGATGACTCGTAGGAGAATCCTTCGGCACCTTCGGCATCGCCTGTGAATGCCCTGGGGTCAGCGATTGGAAATTCCAGCGCCCCTCCGTCGCCGAGAGAAGGCACGTTGAGATCGGCGAAGTGGTCGGGCTGCGTGTCCCAGTTCGGCGGAACATCGGCGGAAAGATCAGTCCCGCCCGGCACTTGCATCTCTGCCGCGGAGTAGAGTTTGAGAATCTCCCCGACTGAATCGGTGGCGCTAAAATGTCGGATTGCTCCCGGCTGGCTCGACCAAGAAGCGAGTATGCGGTTCAGCTGACCGCCTGTGCCGACACGCATCTGCCCTTCGACTTCTGTGAACAGGACCGTAGCTAATTCTCCAATGGTCGCTGGCGACTCGAGCTCCCGTGGGGATACTGGAAAATCCGCCTCACCAAAACTCACGGATGTCCACCACAGAGCCCACGCGGCGCCCAGAGGTATCGCGACCATTGCGATCAGTAGCGGCCAGCGCTCCTGGTCGATCAACCTCCGATTTCCATCTTTTGCCATTCCACCAATCATAGATCCACAGCGACGCGGAGCAAGCCAATCGCTCCCGCGATTACTCGTCCACTGCCAGGCTCACCAGTACGCGGAAGAAAACACGCTCGCCACCAGCCGCTTGCACTTCCGTCTGGCGCACCGTCAGGGTCAGAAATCCTTCTCCGGTCACGGTCTCGACCATCACGCCATCCGGGTCATCGACCGTCCACAGGTCCGTCCACATTTGGAGGTCGGTGCTCGTCTGCACTTTGTATTCGAGGTCAGGAGCGAAGCGGCGCTGGCGGAACTCGATGGTGTCGAAGGTTCCTAGTTCGGGGTCCACGAATTCGCCTAACACTGGTAAAAACGAAATATCATCAGCAGCCGAAGTCGGGTCGCCACCGAAGGCGTATTCTTGGAGATTGTCCAGCAGGCCACCATCGTCGTTCGAATCGGCAGCACCTGCGCTATTTTCCAATGCCCACTCAGCATAGGTGGACTCACCCGCAACCTGCACTACAAACGACTGCGTCACCTCGCCCCCGTCGAGGTCAGTCGCGGTCACGATGAACTCGGTCTGCCCGGGATTCACGGGGATGAATGTGAGCGTGGAACCATCCAGAGATGCCGTCGCCACCGCCGCATCTCCACCACTGACGGCGAAGCTCAGAGTTGGGACTTCAATAACCCCGGTGATCGAGGCGAGTTGGGAGACCAACGGGCTATCCTCGGTCGCCGCGGACAGCGGCCAGTCCGAAAAACTCCGCCCCGCCGCACCGAAATTCGCCGTGTAGGTAGCCGTATCGAACGCGCTGATCTGATCTGCGGCAGCCATGTCGATCACCCGACCAAACACTGTGAACCCGCCGTTTTGCCCATCGAGGATGGAGATATTATCCTTTAGGCTGACGAAAAACTCGCTGGTAGCACTGTCCGGACTGCCGCCGAGTTTCGCCATCGACACCGTGCCGCAGATATTTGGACGCCCGACGTCGTACTCATTGATGATCGAATCGAACTCCTCGACGTCGACGAACTGCCCCTCAACAGCGCCCGGTTCGGGTTTATAGCCGCCGCCTTGGATCACGAATTGCTCGACCGAACGGTGGAAAAATGTCCCGTCCCAACGACCGGCTTCCGCATAGGCAAAAAAGTTATCGACCGTGATCGGTGCCCCATTGATCGGATCGTCATACAGCCCGACCTGGATCGGGCCGGCCGGGGTGCTCATGGTCGCCGCACGCCCCATGTCAGGATCATTGAAGTGGTTTCCAAGCTCGACTTCTACCGCCACGTCATCGAGCTCGGTCACCGTTGGAGCGGCGGTGACCACGGGGGCTTCGTTAATTACCTGGACGTAGAAATTCCGGGTCCGGGAGTGGACTCCGGTCTGCGCCGAAAAGTTGATCAGGACAATTCCCGCTGGCGCGTCCGTCCCGCTGAGGACGAAGTTGACCGCATCCCAGCTGATCCAATCCGGCAGCGTGGACTCGAGTTGGATCGATCCGGAATCATTCAGACTGAACTGTTTCGAAAAACTGCCGCCCGGCGTGACCGTGACGCACGAGGCAACGATCTGAAAATTCTTTGTCTCGACCGTCGCCTCCTCAGAATAGTCGGAAAAACCATCGGCGTTCTCCGCGCGCAAACGGAATGTCGCGGGCGTGTCTGGCGCAAAACCATTGAACGTCACGGACGTGGCATTTTCGGCCGGCCGGAAACCAGCAACCTGAAACCCATTATCGCCGAACTTAAACTCGAGTTCGAAATCTACTTCGTCCGTGGCATTGTCGATCCACTCAAGCGTTCCGAGATCTCGGGCAGTCGAAGCAGCGAATGCAAATCCCGTTGGTGCCGCCGGCGGAGCGGCAAGCGCGGCAGTCGCGAAACAGCAGAGAACGAGCGCCGAAGTGGTGTTACAGATCCGGGCTTTCATGATTTGGGGAGTGAGGATTAAGAAGAAAAGGCACTGCCGCAGGGGCAACAACCTGTTACTTCATCAACGCAAATCGAGATTTCAGCAGGTCAGTCGCCGTAGCGTCACCGACCTTCGCCTTGCTCGCGTCGATCCACTTCTGCTCGAGGGTGTTCTTGCTCGGGCGATCGGTCTCGTAGAAGACACCGAAGCTGCCCGGGTAATCCTGGTCGGCCAACTTAAACGCCGCCATCTGGTCGGTGACGTCGTGACGCTCTTCGTCCTCCGGGGTGTCGTCCCATTTCTTCTCCTCGATGAGTTTGAAATCACCACCCTTGCGCGGATTGGCGGGATCGAAGACACCCGGGTAGAACACCACGCACTCGGAGAGGATCTCGATGACGGAGAATCCCTCGTGCTTGATCGCGCGGTCAAACATTGCCATCATGTGCTTTACTTGGGTCGCGTGCGAGCGCGCGACGAAGGTCGCGCCACTACCAACGAGTTTCTTCATCGGGTTGATCGGTTGGTCGATCGAGCCAGTCGGGTCGGTCTTCGATTTGAAGCCGATCGGTGAAGTAGGCGAGGTCTGCTTCTTCGTCAGGCCATAGACGAAGTTGTCCATGATGACGTAGGTCAAGTTCGGGTTCTTGCGAGCGGCGTGCTCGAGGTGGTTGCCTCCGATCGAGAATCCATCACCATCACCGCCGAAGGCGAACACGTGCAGATCCGGGCGCGAGAGCGAAACACCTGTCGCGAACGGCAGGGCGCGGCCGTGGATGAAATGGACACCGTGGGTGTTGACGAAATACGGGAAGCGTGAAGAGCAACCGATGCCGGCGATGGTGCAGATCTTCTCGTGCGCGAAGTTCAACTTCTCGAGAGTCTTGTAGAACGAAGCGAGGACGGCAAAATCACCGCAGCCCGGACACCAGGTCGGGTGGTCGGCGGTGAGCGCCTTCTTGGTGAGCTTCTCTGCTGGTTCTTCGGTAGCGGTGGACATGAGTTTTTTCTTTCTTAGGGGATGTTAGGCTTCGGAGACGACGCGCTCGATACCGGCGAGGATCTCGCGGACGCGGTAGGTGAGGCCGTCGGTCTTGGTCAGGCTGAGGATGTTCGGGTTGGCGTAGCGCGCACGTAGCAGCGTCGCCAGTTGGCCGTAGCCATACATGCCCTGGTCGTTCATCTCGACGACGACCACCTTGCTGAAACCTTCGAAGAGTTTATCGATCCCGTTCGGCATCGGGTGCAAGTGGCGTAGGTGGATCGCGGAGAAGCCGCGACCACTCTCACGAGCGACGTCGACCGCCTCGCGGATCGGCCCCCAGGTGGAACCCCAGCCGATCAGGAGCACTTC
>JBLHKE010000577.1:0-5230 GCA_047619485.1 Verrucomicrobiales bacterium
CATCTGCGAACGCAGTTGAACCAAGCAAAAGTAGTGGCAAGACCAGCTGGGCAATCAGTCGTGGAAGTCGGAGTCGATTTATGAAGTTCATATAAAAAGTAATAGGCTCCCGGCGAACCTATGGAGCGCCCCCGCCCCTGTCGAGAAATTCTTAAGCGCCCTTAAAAAGATTCCATTTCCCCCCACAACTACTTGCATTCCGGAGACGTATCTCTTAGAAGAAAGTCTAATATTTGACATGAAATCACTCTTGGAGCCCGTCGTGGCATTCTATGCATCCTCCATCGGCAAGAAACTGATTGTTGCTGTGACAGGGATCGCACTGCTAGGTTTTCTTTTCGGGCACATGGTCGGAAACCTGAAAATTTTCCTCGGCCCGGAAAAACTGAACGGTTACGCCGCCTGGCTCCACAGTATGCCCGGCCTTCTCTGGGGAGCCCGGATTGGTTTGATCAGCGCGTTTGGTCTGCACATCGTCACGACAATTACCCTCGTTATTCAGAACCGCGCTGCGCGCGACACTCGCTACGAGCACGAAAAAACGGTTCAGGCCCCCGGATCTTCTCGTATCATGATGATCAGCGGCTCGATCATCCTCGCCTTCGTTGTATTCCATATCCTGCACTTCACTGTTGGTGTCGCCAGCGGCTACTACGATCCTTCCGGCGATTATTTCCTGCCGGATGGGCATCACGATGTCTACAAAATGGTCGTCCATTCTTTCAGTCAGGTCCCCGCCATCAGCCTGTTCTACATCCTTTCGATGGCTCTGCTTTGCTCGCACCTCAGTCATGGGGTCGCCAGTGTCTTCCAGACGCTAGGTTTGCGCACCGAGCGCAGCTGGCCGCTAATCCGTGCGTTCGGCTACGCCTACGCCGCCCTCATTTTCTTCGGTAACATCTCGATCCCGATCGCCGCCATGGCAGGCTGGATCAAATAAACCCATGAGCACTCCCAATTCAGACATGCCGGACGCCGGCATCCCGGAAGGTCCAATCGATGAGAAATGGACGAAGCACAAGATGGACTCGCATCTTATCAACCCGGCGAACAAGCGTAAATACAACATCATCGTAGTCGGCAGCGGCTTGGCCGGTGGTTCCGCTGCGGCGACCCTTTCGGAACTGGGCTACAAAGTGAAATGCTTTTGCTACCAGGACAGCCCGCGCCGAGCACACAGCATCGCGGCTCAGGGTGGCATCAACGCGGCTAAAAACTACCAGAACGACGGCGACTCAGTGCATCGCCTATTCTACGACACAGTGAAGGGCGGCGATTTCCGTTCGCGCGAGGCCAACGTCCACCGCCTCGCCGAAGTCAGCGTCAACATCATCGACCAGTGCGTCGCCCAAGGCGTCCCGTTCGCGCGTGAATATGGCGGCCTGCTCGCCAACCGCTCTTTCGGTGGTGCCCAGGTTTCACGCACTTTCTACGCCCGCGGCCAGACCGGTCAGCAGCTGCTGCTCGGCGCCTATTCAGCCTTGCAGAAGGAGGTCGATAAAGGTGGCGTGACCATGTTCTCGCGCACTGAAATGCTTGACCTCGTCGTCGTCGATGGCCACGCCAAGGGCATTGTCGTGCGCGACATGGTGACCGGGGAAATCTCATCGCACGCTGCAGACACGGTGATTTTAGCCACTGGTGGTTACGGCAACGCCTTCTATCTCTCAACCAACGCGATGGGTTGCAACGTCACCGCCGCCTACCGTGCCCACAAACGCGGAGCTTACTTTGCGAACCCCTGCTACACTCAGATCCATCCGACCTGTATTCCTGTCTCGGGTGCCTATCAATCGAAGCTAACCCTGATGTCCGAGTCGCTGCGCAACGACGGCCGCATCTGGGTTCCGAAGAAAGCGGAAGACTGCGACAAAGATCCGAGCGCTATCCCGGATGAGGATCGCGACTACTTCCTCGAGCGCAAGTACCCGTCTTTCGGCAATCTTGCCCCACGTGACATCTCTTCGCGTGCGGCGAAAGAGGTCTGCGACGAAGGTCGCGGCGTCGGCCCTACCGGGTTGGGTGTCTACCTAGACTTCCGGTCATCGATCGAACGACTTGGGGAAGACGCGATCCGCGAACGCTATGGAAACCTGTTCGACATGTATGAGAAGATCACCGGCGAGAATGCCTACAAGGCACCGATGCGCATCTTCCCGGCGGTTCACTACACGATGGGTGGGCTTTGGGTTGACTACAATCTGATGAGTAATCTGAAAGGTCTACACGTGCTCGGCGAGGCGAACTTCTCCGATCACGGCGCGAACCGCCTCGGTGCCTCGGCGCTGATGCAGGGACTTGCCGATGGTTACTTTGTTATCCCGACGACGCTGCCGAACTATCTCGCCACCGTCACTCCCGGTGAGGTCACGAAAGACCGTGAAGAGTTCAAGCAGGCAGAGAAAGACGTTGCCGAGAAAACGGCGAAACTACTCTCGATCAATGGCAAGCGCACCGTCGACAGCTTCCACCGCGAACTTGGCTTGCTCATGTGGGACAAGTGCGGGATGGAGCGCACCCGTGAAGGACTCGAGGAGGCAATCAAGCGTATCCCCGAACTACGCAAAGAATTTTGGGAAAACGTCAAAGTCCCCGGCGAAGGCGAGCAACTCAACCAAGAGCTCGAAAAGGCTGGTCGTGTGGCCGATTTCCTCGAATTCGGGGAACTGATGTGCCGTGATGCGCTGAACCGCGATGAGAGTTGTGGTGGCCACTTCCGAGCTGAATTCCAAGACGAGGAAGGCGAGGCAAAACGCAACGACAGCGATTACGCCTACGTCGCCGCCTGGGAGTATCAGGGCGAAGGCGAACCACCGAAATTGCACAAAGAACAACTCGAGTTCGAGACCGTCAAACTAGCCACCCGCAGCTACAAATAACCTACGAGCCATGGCAAACTCACTGAATCTAACTCTCAAAATCTGGCGCCAGCCCGGCAAAAACCGCCCCGGCAAGATCCAGACTTACCCAGCGAAGGACATTCCAGTAACGGCTTCGTTCCTGGAGATGCTCGACATCGTCAACCAGGTCATCATCGAAGAAGATGGCGATCCGGTCGCGTTTGATCACGACTGCCGCGAGGGCATCTGTGGTTCCTGTTCACTGGTGATCAACGGAATTCCCCACGGCCCGGACGCTGGGGTTACCACCTGCCAGCTACACATGCGGCGCTTTCGCGATGGTGATACCATCTGGATTGAGCCATTCCGCGCTAGGGCGTTCCCGGTGGTGCGTGATCTGATCGTCGACCGCTCTGGTTTCGACCGGATCATTTCTGCGGGAGGCTACGTGGATGTCCGCACTGGTTCTGCGCAAGATGCCAACTCGATCCCGATCCCCAAAGTGGTAGCCGACGATGCGTTTGATGCGGCGGCTTGTATCGGCTGTGGCGCGTGTGTCGCGGCCTGCAAGAATGCCAGTGCGATGCTGTTCGTCGCGGCGAAGTCGTCTCACCTGAACATGTTGCCCCAAGGAAAGGCTGAGTCTGCCGCGCGCACGCTCGGGATGGTTCGGGCGATGGACGCCGAGGGCTTTGGCAATTGCACGAACCAATACGAATGTTCGGCCGTCTGCCCGAAGGGGATCAGCGCGTCTTACATCACCCGACTCAACCGTGACTACGCGATTGCGGCGGTGAAGGAAGTCGTAGGAGTTTAACCGAACCGCCGGCTGACGGGAATGCCGTTTCTGACGTAGCCTAAAGAGGCTATCAGAAAATCAGACAACGAAGGCGTGCGAGATTTGGAGTGACGCTTTTAGCCTCACCCGCTGCCGGATGGCACACTAGCGTCTAGCAACGACTCAGCACCAAGTGTGCGCAAAATCTAATCCGACTTGGGGGGATGCTCTGCAAAGGCCTACAGCCCGCTTATCTACGCGCCTTCTCAGCAGTATTAAAGACCACAACAAAAACTTCCCGTGCGGAATTCTGCCAACAACGATTGGCTTGGATCGCGAGCCAGCTGCCTTTAGGCCTTCTCTTCGCCGCCCGCCTCAGGAGCAGGGGCTGCCTCTTCAACAGGAGCAGCTTCTGCTGCGGCAGCTTCTGCGGCGGCAGCTTCTGCGGCCTTAGCAGCTTCTGCAGCAGCAGCCGCTGCCTTCTGCGCTTCCTCAGCCTCGGCAGCTGCCTTGGCATTCGCCTTCTTCGCAGCTTTCTTAGCCTTGGCGTCCTCGGCGCTGAAGACTTCCTCGCGGACGGTCGTGGCGCGTTTGCCAACCCGATCACGCAGGTAGTTGAGACGTGCACGACGCACCTTGCCACGCTTGATCACTTCGATCTCGGCAACCTTAGGTGAATGCACTGGAAAACCACGCTCGACGCCTTCGCCGCTGGCAATCTTACGAACTGTGAAAGCCGCGTTCACGCCGGTTCCCCGCTTGCCGATCACGATACCAGCGAAGAGCTGGATACGCTCCTTACCACCCTCGACCACTCGGACGTGCACTTTGACGGTATCGCCGACATTGAAGGGCGTAGGCTCCTTCTTCATCTGTTCTTTCTCGATCTTTTGAATGATGTCCATGGCGACTATTTTTGCTAAAATTGGTTTCTGAGAGTGTGATTTTTGGATTGGCCTAGCCGAAAATGGCAAAAAGCACTGGCGGCGAGGGGCGTAACCTTTACGCAGTTCACTTGGAAACGCAAAGCTTTTCTCAGCGATGACGATACGCGCCACAGCCTGTAATTTTAGGGTTCCGGCGGGTTAATTGAAACGCGGAGGCGCACGTAAAACTGATCTCTTCCCTGAAATATGTCCTGATCGATTCCGAGGGTGATCTTACGATATCCAGCCAGATCGGCAAAACTCGCCACCACACTCTGCGGCGCGATCGGCTGCCACGTTGCTAGGTCGGCGCTGCCTTCGAGCTGATACCAGAGACCCAGAGCGTCTGCTGCTACCTGCACCGGAAACCGGAAAGCCACCATCGCCTGCTGCCCAGCGCCCACTGCCGGCGTGATTTCCAACCGCTCGGACGCGAGGCGTTCCGTCAGACCAGCAGGATCGATGTAGGTGACAAAGAAGGACGCCGCCTTCGCCGGCCCGGATTCGTAGGCTCGTGCCGGACGACCCACCGCCTGGGTAAAAAAGAAGCTTACCGCGTTGCCGGACTGCCAACCAGGTTGTTGGATCACCTCGGTTAGAATGGAGCGGAGATCGGGGCTCTCAGATTGATAATCACGGACGTTTCTTAAAGACCAACCCGATGGCCTCCAATCAACCATCGACGC
>JBLHKE010000578.1:0-5226 GCA_047619485.1 Verrucomicrobiales bacterium
AGGGCAAGAAAGAGGTCACCTACCAGGGGAACTTCAAGGTGCTGGAATTCAAGCTCGACAGCGTGCGCCTCGCCTTCGACTTCCCACAACAGGTCTACTTCCGCGGCGAGACCGTCGAGACCACGCTAAGCGCCAGCTACTACTGGGGCTCGCCCGCCTCGGACAAGCTGGTCGAGATTTTGCTGCCTGGTGGGCGCAAGCTCAGCGAGAAAACTGACGCCGAGGGGAAGATCGCTATCAGCCTCGACACGGCTGGCTTTCTGCCGGGCAGGGTGTTGCCTTTCAGCGCCACCATGCCCGCGCTCAATGTGACCGCCAACCAGAGCGTGTTCTTGGCTAGCCTCGGCTACCGCATCGCGCTGAAGCCCGACCAGCCACTGGCGCTCGCGAATGAGGCTTTCGAGGTGCAGGTCGATACCACCGCTGCGGACGGCGAGCCAGTCGGCAAAGAACTCACTATCACCGTGCTGCGCAGCGAGGTGCAGGAACAGAACCCGGTGCTCGAGGCGGTGCCATGGATCGCCTACAGCCCGCAGCGGGCGGCGCAGGTCACCGTCGAGGAGATCAAGGTCACCACCGACCCAAAGACCGGCAGGGGCACGGCCATCCTCAACCTGAAGGAAGGCGGTTACTACACGCTGCGCGCGAGTGGTTTGGATCGTTTCGACCAGACCGTGACCAACCAGGCCAACGTCACGGTCTCCGATGATGAGGACGCGCAGAAGCTGCGTTTCTTTGCCAACAAGAGCACCTACGAGGTTGGCGCGAAGATCCCGCTGCGCCTGCATTCGCGGGTCGCCAAGGGGCTGGCGCTCTTGACCTACGAGGGCGAGGAAGTCATCGGCCACCAGATCATCTCGATCAAGAAGGGCGACAACCAGTTGGAGATCCCGGTCGAGCACGCGCACTTCCCCAACTTCCGCGTCAGTGTCGCACTCATCGATGGTCGTGAATTGCGCGCCGCGTCGAAACGCTTCAACATCCGGCGCGAGCTCAAGGTCGCGCTCGAGCCGAGCAAGGAGACCTTCGCCCCCGGCGAGAAGGGCAAGGTGGAGATCAGCGTCACCGACCAACTCGGCAAACCGGTCAAAGCCGAACTGGCGTTCGCGCTGGTCAACCAGGCACTGCTTGACCGCTACCCGGACGGCACGCCGGATATCCTAACATTTTTCCAGGAGGGCGCGACGCGTTTCACCGAGTTCAATCTGGTCTCCACCTGCGGATGGAGCTACACCGCGCTCTCGAAACGCGCGCAGGGCGGCGGGCAGAATTACGCCGTGGTCGGTAACGACATCGAACAACTTTTCGCCATCAACCGCTTCGAGCTGAACCTCAATCCGAGCAACTCGATCCTCAATTTTAACTGCATCAGCGCGCACGAGAATGTGTTTAACAACGGCCGCTTCGACCAGCAGGTTGAGACCCAGACGATCATCGCGGAGGGCGATGAGGAGACCAATGTCTACTACGGGCAAAGCCAGCTTAAGGCCGCGCAGACTATGTTCGATGGGCTATCCCAGGTGGAGATGCAAAATGGCGATCCATTCGCCGCCGGGATCCAGGCAGGGTTCGGCGGCGGAGCGGGTGGCAGCTTCCTCTACCCAACCGAATCCGATCCTCCGGAGGTATCGAACGCAAACGTCGCCAATGCTGCCACGGTCTGGCTCTCGCCGATCACCACCGGTGATGACGGGAAGGCGATCATGGACATCCAGCTGCCGGACAGCGCCGGCCAGTGGAATCTGCATGCGAAAGGTTGCACCACCGAGACGCTCGTCGGGCAATCCAGCGTGAAGGTCATCACCCGTAAAGATTTCCTCGTCGAGCTGCGCATCCCAGACACCCTGCAGGAAGGCGACACCATGAGCTTCATCGCCACCGTGCACAACCTCACCGACTTCGAAGGTGCAGCGAAACTCGAACTACAGATCAGTGGCGGCGCGCAGCCTTACAAGGTCGCCAACGAGATCGCCATCAAGAAGGACAGCAGCACCGAGATCGTGCTCGGCCCATACACCGTGCCGTTCGCCGAGGGGCTCAGCTACCAACTCAGCGGCAAGGCAGGGTCACACAGCGACGAGGCCAGCGGGCTCGTCGACGTGCGCCCGTGGGGCATCGAGTTCGCCGATCATGCCGGCGGCCTCACCAGCACCGAGGCGGGATTCTCCCTAACCTTGCCAGAAGGCAAAAGCTACACCGGCAAAAAATTGCACCTCACCCTCAGCCCTTCGATCGAACAGACGCTCATCGACCTGGCTCTCGAGCGCGGTAGCCAGTTGATCGGACGTGCTGGTTGCTACCTGCGCCCGGATCCACAGACACCCGCAAGCGCCCTTCTGGCAGCGGTCAGCGCGCTCGATTACGCGCGTGCCCGTGGTGCCTCCGCAGAGGAGATCGAGCACCTGAGCAACCGCGCACGCACGCTCGTCTCCGGCATCGTCGTTACACAATTAAAGGACGGCTCGTGGTTTTGGAACGGCCTGCTCGGTCAGCCGACGCTGAGTGCCACCTCGGCGAACTACTGGTCGCTCGCCCTCGCAAAGAACGCGGGTATCCCGGTGCATCACCAGACCTTCGAGAACGCCGAGAAATTCTTTGCCGGCATCTTCCCGCGCCTCGATTCAGGTGATGCGGAGAGCAAGGCGATCCTCATCCACGCACTCTCGGTCACCGGCCGCGCTGACTTCTCCGCCGCCAATCGCCTCTACCGCGAACGCCAGAACCTTAGCGAGACCGCGCTCGCTTACATGGCCGCCGCCTTCATCCGCATGGAGCGTCCGACCTTCGCCGAGGACCTGCTCAAGATCCTCGATTCGAAGCTCGTCGACAAAAATTCGTGGAGCGCCAACTCGCAGCACGCCATCCTCAGTGACAACTTCGGTACCACCGCCGTCGCGCTCTGGTCGTATGCAAAATTGCGCCGCGATTCCGCCACGACGGCAGCCGTCGCGAAGAACCTGCTAGCCAAGACTTCGCAGTTGAACTCCAACCATTCGCTCGGGGTGACGGTCGCCGCGCTGGCTGAGTACTACAATCGCGGCGAGCGCCCCGGGGACGACTTCGCGATTGCCCTGTTCTTGAATGACAAGCGCGTCGGCGAGATCAAGTCCGCCGATCTGCGCAACACCCAGACCTTCGCCATTCCACCGGATCAGTTCAACGCGGGCGAAAACAAGCTGCGCATCAAGGTCGAAGGCCGTGGCGAGATCCGCTACGCCGCGATGCTCTCCGGCTTCTCGGCTGATTTGAAAGATCCACCCATCCTGGATCATGCGCGCATCAAAGACCGCCGCTATTACCACGACAAGATCAGCTACCGGGAGACCCCGCTGGATTCGATGAGCACCTCGCCGGTGAAATCGCTCGAGCTCGGGCAGCGTTTCCGCGCCTCGTTCTCCTTCTACAATGCGACCGACACCACCAACAATGACTACATGATGGTGGAAGAACATTTGCCGGCTGGCACCTTGCTCGTCGCGGGTTCCCTGCGCGGTGACTTCAAGCGCTCGGAGGTCGATGGCTCCACGCTGCGCCTCTATTTCGCGCCTGGCATCAGCCGCGGGCAAAATCGCTACGTCAGCTACGAACTGGTCGCGCATGCCCCCGGGAAATGCCGCGTGCTGCCACCGATCGCTTACAACACCATGAACCGCGGCGAGATGAGTGTTGGCAAGCCGGGCGAGATCGAGATCCTCCGGCCAGGTGCGAAGAGCAAAGATCCCTACAAAATCAACAGCCAGGAGCACTTCGAGCTCGCCAACAAACTCTTCGGCGATGGCAAGCTAACCGAAGCGCAGAAACACCTCGACGCCCTATTCGCCGACAAGAACCAGCGCAAGACCTACGAGCGCGACCTCGCGCGCATGCTCCTGTGGATCCACACCGGCCGCGATCAAATCGACGCCGCGCGCATCGTGGAGATGTTCGAGATCCTACGCGAGCGCCACCCGGAGTTGGTCATCCCCTTCGACAAAACGCTCACCGTCGGCCGCGCCTACCGCGAGATCGGCGAGTTCGAACGCGCCTGGCTCGTCTTCCAGGCAGCAATCGAGAGTTCGTTCCTCAACGACGCCAGACTCAGTGCCGTGCTAGAAGACCAGGGGCAGTACCTCGGCTCGGTGCGCTACCAGGAGGAGCTGTGGCAGGAGTATCCCGACAGCGCCGACGTCACCACCGGGTTCTTCGCCCTCAGCCAATCACTGTTCCAGAAAGCGCCCGAGGCCCGGGCGATCGCCGCGCGCGAGAAACGCCTGCGCGAACGCCAGCCCGCCACCGTCGCCGCCGCCGCCGCCGAGGAGGAATCCGAGCGCGACGAGCCGGAGACCATCGCGATGCTCGAGCAGAGCCGCCGCCTGCTGCAGCGCTTTCTAACACTGTATCCAAAAAATCCGCTCGCCGACGATGCCGCGTTCTCCGAGGTGAACGTGTTCTTCTCGCTCAAGGACTACAAGAATGTCGTCCTGCACGCCGCACGCAGTGCTGAGCGGCACGCGAAGAGCGAGCTCAAGACCAGCTTCGAATACATGGCAGCGCTCGGACATTTCTGGCAGCGCCACTACAAGGAAGCGCTCGCCAGCGCCACCAGCGTCGCCGAGGGCGACAGCAAAGACCGCGACTACGCGCGCTACATCACAGCGCAGATCCACCACGCAACCGGCGATCCCACCAAAGCGATGGCTTGGTATGAAAAAGTCCGCCAGCTCTACCCGGATGCCGCCGACGCGATCGACTACTTCAAGGAGAAAAAGATCAAGGTAGGAGAGGTCACCACCCTCAAGCCAGGCGAGCCGGTCGAGATCGAGATCGACTACCGCAACATCCGCGAGGCAGCGCTCGAGATCTACAAAGTCGACTTGATGAAGCTCTACCTGCGCGAGAAAAATCTCAGTAACATCACCGCCGTCGACCTCGCCGGGATCGATCCCGAGAGTTCGCTTAACATCCCGCTCGGCGACGGACAGGACTTCGCCGACAAGATTAGGAGGGCCAAGCTGCCGATCAAAGACGAGGGTGCCTACCTCGTCATCTGCCGCGGCGACGACATCTACACCAGCGGCCTGATCCTGATCACCTCGCTCAAGCTAGAGATTCAAGAGACGCCATCTGAGGGCAGCGTGCGTGTCAACGTGCGTGACCTCACCGCCGGTGGGAACTACCTCCCCGAGGTATTGGTGAAAGTGGTCGGCACCAGCAACGAGCAATTCCTCAGCGGCCAGACCGACCTGC
>JBLHKE010000579.1:0-5223 GCA_047619485.1 Verrucomicrobiales bacterium
ACCATGCCCCAGAGCAGCCGAGCGCCGGTCAGGCGGTCACCATCAGCGCCAAGGTCACGGACCCCGAAGGCGTCGCGGGCATCACTCTCGCCTATCAGATTGTCGACCCCGGTGCCTACATCCGCCAACGCGACGCCGCGTTCGAAACCGCCTGGATCGAGTTACCAATGCTCGACGATGGCAGTGCTGGCGATGCTGTCGCCGGTGATGATCGTTACACCGCCATCATCCCCGCCGCGGTGCAGGCTCACCGTCGGCTGGTGCGCTATCGGATCACTACCATGGACAGCGGCGGTTCCTCGGTGCGCGTGCCGCTGGTCGATGATCCGCAGCCGAACTTTGCCTACTTCTGCTACGATGGTGTGCCCGCCTGGAGCGGCGCGAATCAGCCCGGCACTAGCGCGGCGCAGGAATTTCCCGCCGAGTTGATGGCGGACGCGCTGCCGGTCTACCATCTGATCACCAATGGCACCGATGCCAGCAACAGCCAGTATAGCAGTGGGTCCCAAGATGTACGCATGTGGGGGACGCTGGTCTACGATGGCGTGGTCTACGACCACATCCAGTATTACAACCGTGGCGAGGCTTCAACCTACCGCAGCGGCAAGAACAAGTGGCGTTTCAAATTTAACCGCACGCATGATTTCAAGGCGCGTGACCTCCATGGGAACTCATACAAGGTCGGGTGGAAGACGATGAATTTCAACGCCTGCGCGGCACCGTGGATGCCCGTCAACCGCGGCATGGCCGGTTTTGACGAGGCGGTGCCGCACCGGCTCTATCAACTCGCCGGTGTCCCCAGCTCGAACACCCACTGGTTGCAGTTCCGGGTGATCGGGGGAGCGGATGAGGCTCCGGCCAATCAGTATGCCGGGGATCTTTGGGGGCTCTACCTCGCAGTGGAGCACGTCGACGGGCGCTTCCTCGACGAGCACGACCTGCCCGACGGCAACACTTACAAGATCCGCGGCGGGGCTGGGGACAAGAAGAATCAGGGGCCGACCCAGCCGCTCGACAACTCCGATTGGACGCCGTTTTGGAATACCAGTTCCAGCACCGGGACGGTTACCTGGTGGCGCGACAACTTTAACCTGCACACATTCTATGGCTTCCGCGCGATCAACCGCGCCGCGGGTAATGTCGACTTGCGGGATAGCACCAACTACTACATGTACCACCACCCGGACGGGCGTTGGAACGTGATCCCCTGGGACTTGGACATGATGTATATCCCGGAGACCCACTGGAGCGGGGTGATCCGCGCCGACGCCTGCCTCAGCAACGGCGAGATCAGGATCGAGTTTGAAAACCGCTGCCGCGAGCTGCTCGATCTGCTGTTCTCGGATAGCGCCCGCCGCGGCGGCCAGGCCGCCCAGGTGGTGGACGAGCTAGCCTCGGTGCTGCACCCTCCGGGCAACGAGCAGTCGATGGTCGATGTCGACCAGTTTATGTGGAACTACAACCCGCGCTCGATCAACGGTCACAACGGCCAGTTCTATGTCAATCCTAAGAGCCAGAATAACCGCGGCGGCACCTGGACGCGTACCTTGCCGACCCCCGACCACGAGGGCTTCCAAGAGAATATGATCGAGTATATGTACGACACTAGGCCAGGCGGAGGGTTCGCGGTCGGGGACGGCGACGAGCGGGGCTACGGTTTCGGCTACCTGTCGATGGAGGCCAACGACGCTGCCATCCCCACGCGGCCGGCGATCACCTACAGCGGCGACTCCGGGTTCCCGACCGACGGGCTGCGCTTCACCAGCAGTGCCTTCTCTGATCCCGGCGGCGCCGCGAGTTTCGCGTCGATGCAATGGCGCGTCGGCGAGATCTCCAACCCGGACACGCCCGGCTACACCGCCGGCGAACCGTGGGTCTACGAGATCGAAGAACTCTGGGACAGTGGCCAGATCGCGCCCTTCGCGGCAGAATTTGATCTGCCGGTTGGCGTGCTGCGACCCGGGCACAGTTACCGTGCGCGTGTCCGGTATTTCGACAACACCGGCCGGGCGAGCCACTGGTCCGAGCCGCTCGAGTTCGTCGCCAGCAAGCCTGACGTGAGTAACTACCTCGACGGCATCGTGGTCAGTGAGATCATGTATCACCCTGCTGCGGACGCTGCGCTTGAGTTTGTCGAGATCATGAACATCGGCCCGACGACGCTCGATCTCGCTCCGTTGCGTTTCACCAAGGGCATCGACTTCGACTTCGCCGACGCCGCGATCACCAGTATCGCCCCTGGCGCCCGCGTTCTCCTCGTCGAGGACCGCACCGCTTTCGAGGCCGTCCATGGCAACGCCCTACCGGTCGCTGGCGAGTACCAATTCGCCTCCTCAAATAATCTCAGTAACAGTGGCGAGCGGTTGAAGCTCTCTTTCGGTGCTGGAACGGCAATCCGTGACTTCGACTATGACGACGCCGCGCCATGGCCGCTGTCCGTGGACGGTGGGGGACCGAGCCTGGTGCTGATCGACCCGATGTCGAACCCTGACCACTCGCTCGCGACCAATTGGCGCCCGAGCACGGCGGCTACCGGCAATCCCGGTAATTCCGATGCGTCAGCGCCCTTTGCCGGTGATCCGGACTTGGACGGTGACACCGATGGTCGCAGCGCGTTCATGGAACATGCGATGGGCAGCAGCGACAGCAGCCCTGAGCTGGGCAGTGGGTATTCGGTCGGTATCGGCCATTTTGACGACGCAACTGAGACCGAGCGGCCATATCTCACCATCAGTTTCCAGCGCAACCTCGCTGCTGACGATGTCGAATTCGAGGTGCAGGTCAGCACCGGTCTAACGGACTGGAGCGCTCTCGGCACGCTCTACGTCTCCGCGATCTACAACGGCGACGGAACCGAGACTGTCACCTACCGCAGCGTCCTGCCGCTCGCCTCAATCTCGAGAGAATTCCTGCGCCTCGCCGTGCGGTCGAGGTGAGTGGGGTTACGTGCCATTCGACCCTGACCCATCTTACTGATTCGGGTAATCGAAATCCCGTAACTGCTGTTGCTCGAGTCAGTCACGCGTCAAAGTAATTGGAGCTTGAACCCCAAGGTGGCACGAAATTTCCTAGTTCTTCGGGAAAAGCTCTGTGGGTGGGGTCGGCTTCTGCTTCGATTTGCAATCGAAGCCCAATGCCTAAGCCGCTCAGCCCGACGATGGTGACTCTTAAACTGGTGCCACTCGGCTCAGCGAGCCTAGGAACTAGGGGCAGAATCAAGAATTAGGCGGCAGGGCATCCTGCCCCATTTTGGGTGTGGCCAGAAAAGCAATTTTCTAGCAATGAACCCCGGACGCTGCTAAGTTTTGACATCCCAAATGAATGACTCAAGACACGCAAGCGCCAGCCTCTAACGCTACCACTTTTGCGACGATTGATAGCTGCAGGTTGCGTCGGCGTGTACCTGGCGATCAAATAAATGCAAACCCAGACAATCATTAGGAAGCCGCTATAAAAAATGATAAGAGCTCGACTGATCGCAGCGGTATTCATCGCATTCGCCGGACTCGCCGTAATCCTGCATGCCTGCATCACTGACTTGGCGCCTGCTTCGGACGGAAAGGCGAGTCCAGTCGGTGCCTTTCTGATGCCGGGGGAAACCGACGTGCTATTGGATCGCTATTGTTACACGTGCCACGACGAAGATACGCAGAAGGGCGATATCAGACTGGACAACCTAGCCGTGCTCGAGAGCTCGAAGCGTTTGGATGTTTTGAATCGAATACAGGAGCAGGTCTTTTTTCGGCACATGCCGCCAAAAAAGAAAAAACAACCAAGTGAGGCGGATCGAATGGCGATGCTAGCGGTAGTATCAACAGAACTGGGCGCACACGATGCCTCGACCTTGGAGGAGAAGTTGCAGAAGCCTGAGTTTGGCAACTACGTCGACCATGAAAAACTGTTCTCCGGGGAATACAAGGATCTACCGGGGTTCACCTATGACCGGCGCTGGTTGATCAGTGAATACATCTTCAACGCAAAATTCCAGCGGATGTTGGAGAATGAGACCCGGTTGAGGCGGGGCAAAAAGAATGTTTCTGTGGTAGGCGGCAACTCAATTCGCGACCTTAGCCTGGCAAACCCCTTCCTCCTGCCGACCAATTCCGGCGTGAGATATTACGCCAATGAGGATCTCACCGGCGGCCACCTATCGAGCATGCTGACGAATGCCCAGAAAACGTCCGAATACATCACCAACTATCTGGTGGAGCGGAAAAAAGGTAAGTATCTTCCTGCCATCAATCAAATCATGGCACTCGAAGACCAGCACCACGCGACATTGACCTCACGTCGCGAGTTTCTGGAAAACTTCATTGCACGGCTTTGCGGCGAGTTCTATGACGGCAAAAACGAAGCGCTGCTGCCAACGTTTACACCAGTAGTGCTCAAGGAGGTCAAGAAACTGGACGAGGGGGAGAAATACAAGAAGGCGCCGGTCCATGTTGCTCTGGGTATGATGAGCAAACTGGAGGGAGCCGGCGTGATTCATCAGTTGCTGCTGGATCCCAAAGACGAGAAAAAATCTGATAAGGAACTCAGGGAAATGTGCGAACGGGCCTGGTTCTACTTCGGTGACCATGAGCGGAAAATTCAGGGACGCATGACGATCCTCCGGGATTACATGCCCGAGCTTCGCGAACAGGTAATCAAAGACAATGGGCGCAAAATTAAGCAGCTTGTCTACAAACCGCTCGATGATGTTGAAATGGGAGCGGTTCGTGCATCGATCATGAAGCATCGCAAGAAAGGTGATCACTACAATGAGATCATCGAGAAGTGCATGGCAGATTGGCAACAGGGTTTTGAGCAAGACCGCATCGCCGCGGGACCGCCGTCAGACCAAATCCTGTCAGATCTTATTGCTCAGTTGTGTGTGCAAATCCTAGAACGATCTCCCGACACGACAGAAGCGGAGGAGTATCTCTCCCTGTCAAAATCCTACGTGAACAAGCTTGGTAAACTCAAGGCCATCCAGAAACTCATCCAGACCTTCATTTTATCGAGCGAATTTGCCTACCGTCAGGAATTCGGAACCGCAGGTGCTGACGAGCATGGTCGGCGGATGCTTTCTCCGCGTGACGCCAGTTTTGCGATTGCCTATGCGCTTACGGATCAAAGCCCCGATGAGGAACTGGTAGCGGCAGCTGATAGCGGCAAGCTAAACACGCGAGCGGATTACAAGCGAGAAGTCCTGCGCATGTTGAAAAAGAGAGACCTGAATTA
>JBLHKE010000580.1:0-5221 GCA_047619485.1 Verrucomicrobiales bacterium
CAGGGCGTCGGCGCTTTCTCGGCTGCCACCGCGACCGCGCTGGCACCTAACACCACTTACTTTTTCACCGCCTTCGCGACCAACTCCGCTGGCGATTCGGTCGCGTCGCCGAGCCCGTCGTTCACCACGCTGCCTGCGCCGCCCGCGGTCACAAACATTGCGGCAACCAACATCGCGGCCGACTCGGCAACGGTCGGCGGCAGCGTGACCGATACCGGTGGCGAGGCACCGACGATGTTCATCTACTGGGGCACCACCGACGCCGGAACCAATGCTGGCACGTGGCAGAACTCGGTTCTCCTCGGCGGGCAGAGCGGCTCGGCCACCACCAACCTCAGCGGTCTGGCTGGCGGAACCAGCTACTTCTACCGCGCCTTCGTTACCAACAGTGGCGGATCGGCTTGGGCCGGGAGTACGGCGAGTTTCACCACGCAGACTCCGCAGCCACCGAGCGTGATCAACCATTCTGCCAACGGCGTCACCGGCAGCTCCGCCAACTTGCGCGGCGAAGTCACCAACACAGGGTTCGAAGCCCCGGTGGTTACGATTTACTACGGCGACTCCGATGGCGGGACGACGCCGGGTTCCTGGGGCGATTCGGTCAACCTCGGTGTGCAGGACAGCGACTTCTCGTTCTTCCTCACTGGTCTGGATCCGCTGAGCGACTATTTCTTCCGCGCGCACGCCAGCAACACTGCGGATGCCGCCTGGGCGCCGACCACCGAAACCTTCACCACCACCGAGATTGTCGCCAATAGCGTGGTCATCAATGAGATCCACTATGACCACGATCCGAAGACCGAATTCGGCGAGTTCGTCGAGTTATTCAACGCGAGCGACTCCGCGGTCGACCTGTCGAACTGGACCTTCCGAGGCGCGATCGACTACCAGTTCCCCGCTGGCACGACCATCGCGGCCAACGGATTCATCGTGGTGGCCGAGAACCCGGCGACGCTGCTCGCGGAGTTTGCCGCCGTCGGGCTCGGACCTTACGCTGGAAAATTGAGCAACGACGGTGAACGCGTCGAGCTCGAAGACGCAAGCGGGGCAACCGTCGATGAGGTCACCTACGGGATCGGCTTCCCGTGGCCGAGCGCCTCGCGCGGCAAAGGGCCATCGATGGAATTGATCAACGCCGATCTCGACAACGACCTCGGCAGCTCGTGGCGTAGTGGGCAGGCCGGCTCCGGCGGCTCGCAGGTCACCTATTTACCGGCAACCAGCGTATGGAGTTATCGCAAAGGCACAAGCGAGGCCTCGGCACCGACCGATGCCTGGCGCCAGCCAGGGTTCACCGAGGACGCGTCTTGGCTTAGCGGCGCGACGGTGATCGGTTATGCTGACGGCGACGACACCACGGTGCTAAACGACATGGAAGACAGCTACAGCTCGGTGTTCTTGCGCAAAGAATTTAATGTCTCAGGCACGCTCCCCAGCCAGTTGCTTGTCCGCGTCTACTACGATGATGGCGCGATCGTGTGGATCAATGGCATCGAGGTCGCACGGGTGGATGTCGCTCTCGGCGATATCACCTTCGAAGGCATCCGCGCTTCCGATCCACCGGGCGGCACACCGGGAGCAGCGATCGGCAGCCACGAGCGTGCCTGGGTCGATGTCCCCGTGCCCGGCGCTGCCGGAATCCTCGTGCCGGGGATCAACACCATCGCAGTGCACGCTTTCAACACCGGCCTGAGCAGCAGCGATTTCTCGATCGACTGCGAGGTGAAGACACCCGCTCCGGGCAATGCCACCTTGGGAGTTCCGACGCCGGGGGCATCGAACACGGCGTTCTCGCCCAACGCGGCTCCTAACATCCGCCAGGTCAATCATACGCCGCAACAGCCAGCCGCAGGCGAGGACGTGTTGATCACCGCCAAGGTGACCGACCCCGACGGCGTCGCTTCGGTCACGCTCAGTTACCAGTTGGTCGATCCCGGCGCCTACATCAATCTCGAGGACGCCAGCTACGCTACCAATTGGACGGACCTGCCGATGGTCGATGACGGCAGCGCTGGCGACGCTGTCCTTGGCGACTCGGTGTTCAGCGTCACCATGCCTGGCGCCCTGCAAACCAACCGCCGCCTGATCCGCTACCGCATCACGGTGCAAGACCTGCCCGGCGTCTCGGAACAGACTCCTTACGCCGACGACGAGTCCCCGAACTTCGCCTACTTCTGTTACAACGGCGTGCCGGACTGGACTGCTTCGAAACAGCCCGGCAGCTCACCGGACGTCACCTACCCGGCGGCAGCGCTCGACAGCATCGCGGTCTACCATCTGATCAGCAAAGAGTCCGACGTGGTTGCATGCCAGTGGACCGGGCCGACCGACAGCGTCTATCGTTATCTCGGCACCTGGGTCTACGACGGCAAAGTCTACGATCACATGCGTTACCGGATCCGCGGCAATGCCTCGACGCGACAGGTCGGGCGCAACAAGTGGAAGATCAACTTCGCCAATACCCACCCGCTCGAGGCGCGCGACGATTACGGCAAGAAATACAAAGTGCCGTGGGACAAGATCAACGTCCTCCCCGGCTCGAACCCGTGGTGGCGCAATAACGCGTCGACCGAGGGCACGATGTTCTGCGAGTCGCTCGGGTTCCGCGCCTACCAGATCTCTGGTGGCACCGGTTGCAACACGCACTTCTTCCACTTCCGCGTGATTGATGACTCCGACGAGGCTCCCGCCGCCGACCAGTACGGCGGTGATTTCTGGGGGATGTACATCGCGATCGAGCAGCCGGAAGCCGAGTTCCTCAACGAGCGCGGGCTGCCCGACGGCAACATCTACAACGTCCACGGCGGCAGTGGTTCGTCGAAGCGCAACCAGGGCGCCACCCAAGTTTCTGACAAGAGCGACCTGTTCGCGTTCCAGGGACTTCACGGCAGCGGGACCTCCCAGGCGCAGTGGGAGGCCAACCTCGACTTCGAGGATTACTTCGCCTTCAACGCGATGAACCTCGCCATCAACAATTCCGACATGCGCAACTTCGAGAACGTGAACTACTATCACAACTCCGCGACCAACAAGTGGCACATCCTCCCATGGGATCTGGATCTCACTTTCGAGGATGCCCCGCACCACGGTCGAGGCGACACAGCCCAGTGGGAACAGATTTACCACTGCCTACAATATCCGGAGATCGGCCAGGCCTACGAGAACAAGGTGCGTGAGATCCTCGACCTGTTCCTCGACAACGACCAGGCCGCCCATCTGACCGACGAGTACGCCAGCTTCATGACCAAGGGCGGTGCCGACAACCTCGTCGAGGCCAGCCAGGCGATGTGGGACTACCACCCGCGCAAGAATAAAAAAGGAATCTGGTATGGCAACTTCAACACCTCGCTACTGCCGAACCGCACCTTTGCGGATCTCACCCAGTATACCAAAGACTTCCTCACGGTTGGCGGCTACGGCCGCGACAAACTCGCCGCCAAACAGAGCGACGGCACCATCCCGAACCAACCGACCATCTCCTACAGCGGCGATGCTGGTTTCCCGACGGACACGCTGAGTTTCACATCGTCCGCCTTCTCTGATCCGCAGGGCGCTGGAAGCTTTGGCTCGATGGAATGGCGCGTCGGCCAGATCCACAATGCGTCGACCGCCGGCTACATTGTCGGTGACCGCTACGTCTACGAGGCTGAAACCTTCTATCAGAGCGCTCGCATGACGCCGTTCAACAGCGCGTTCACGTTCCCCGGCGGTGCTAGCGGGGTGCGGGTAGGCAGCACCTACCGTGCACGCGTGCGGCACATCGACGACTCCGGCCGTGCTAGCCACTGGTCAGAGCCGATCGAGTTCACCGCGAGCGAACCCGATGTGACGCCGTGGCAACAGAATCTCATGATCGCCGAAATCATGTACCACCCGCTGGACGCGAGCCCGGCCGAGATCGCCGCCGGTTATTCGACCAGCGACTTCGAATACATCGAACTAAAAAACATCAGCGACAGCCTGACGCTCGACCTCACGGAACTGCGCTTCACCAAGGGCGTCGACTTCGACTTCGATAGTGGCGTGATCACCTCACTCCTGCCGGGTGCTTACGTCCTCGTCGTCAGCAACACCGCCGCCTTCGAATCCCGCCATGCGGCTGGATTGCCGGTCGCGGGCGAGTGGCAGAGCGGTGACAAATTGGACAACGCCGGAGAGAATCTGAAGCTCTCGTTCGGTGCCGGCACTGCCGTCCACGAGTTTAACTACAGCGATGATCAACCTTGGCCAGAAAGCCCCGACGGCGAGGGCCCGAGCCTCGTTCTGATTGCCCCGCAGACCGCCCCAGATCATGCCGACCCGTTCAGTTGGCGGCCGAGTATCGCAGTGGGTGGCACTCCGGGCGCCAGTGACGCGACTGCTTTTTCCGGCGACCCGAACGCAGACGATGATGGGGACGGCTCCAGCGCCTTCTTGGAATACTTCTTGGGCACTAGCGACTCGATCGCAAATTCCGACGGGCTACCAACCGTATCGATGGGATTGTTCGACGACGGCCTGGGAACTTTCCGCAGCTACCCGACCTTCACCTTCCAGATCAACCTCGCCGCGGACGATGTTACTTATGAAGTCCAACTGTCAATCGATCTGACCGCCGCGACTTGGACTCGTGCTGCTGCGGTGTCCTACGTCTCGATGACTGACAACGGCGACGGCACCGCAACGTTGGTGTGGCGTAGCACGACTCCGTCCACTGATCTGCCCCGCGAGTTCCTGCGACTCCTCGTGCAAGATCGACCATAAAAACTTTCCGATGAATTAAATCCTAACCACACACCCAACCTCCCCATCATCGTAAAGCTCAAGTTGTCGATAGTCACTCTCCTATTCTGTAAGTGCATCGCTCCGGTCTCCGCCGGGACGGTCAGCATCGCGACCACCCCACCGATAGTCGACGCCGTCGATATTGCTCAGCTGACCGGCGAGGCTGATACTGGAGGAGATCAAGGTCACCTGTGGTCGAACCGCCCGCACCAGGGCCAGTCGTTCACGACCGCGTAGTGTCCCAAAACTCGGACGGGGCTCAGGCGGCCCTCCTGTAATGGTTCAGAAGACCTCCGAGCCTCGATTCACAGACGACCTCCCCTGCGGCGGTCGCGGCCTCCCCGGTAGCCTCGATCAACCTGTTCTCCAACCCCTGGTGGTTCCTCTCGTGGTGGTAGTGCTCGACGTAATCTGTCACGGCAATACGGAGCTGCCGTTCTGAGAAGAATATCATCCG
>JBLHKE010000581.1:0-5198 GCA_047619485.1 Verrucomicrobiales bacterium
TTGAACCAGAGAGTGAACTTCTGTTTCAGCGTCTTCATAAACTCGCTGAGGTCGAACATACGCTTCAGGAAGCGGTCGCGCAGTTCCGCGTGCCTGGAGCCACCAACACGCTGGGCTTCCGTAAATTTCCACTCGATCTGGATCATCGCCTCGGGGGAGTAGAGTGCCCGACAGCGCTCAAGGATCTCCGCATCACTGAGGCGAGTCGCCGGTCTGGGGGGAACCTCGAGCAAGAGGTGGAAGTGATTCGATAGCATCGTCCAAGTGAGAACTCGGACTCCAGAAAACGCTTCCACCTAGCGCATGACCTTGCAGAAAACATCGCGCTCATGCTCCTCGAAGTAGAACCTCCGGTCTACGACACGGATAAGGCAGTGGTAATGCTAGCTCGGGGTAAGATATGGCAATATGCATCGACGTCGAGACATGATGTAATATTTCATATTGCCTGGAATTATGCAACACTGAATTCAGATGATCTTGGTTCTGGGTGTCCTTTACGCCCACCAGGTTTCGTTGGTCCCTCGGGTGTCGATGTGGAGGAAGCCTGAGTAGATGCCGATCCCGCCGGCGAAGTAGCCTTCGTTGCGTAGTTGGCGCGCGATTTTTGAGGCCTCCCACGACCCGCAGGCAAATTTCAGATCGAGAGCGGTGTTGCGCATGTGCTGGGATTTGGACGCTCCGCCAATATGGCGATTGTAACTTGGGCTGCGGTAGGCGGAGCAGATTTCTTCGAGTGGAGATCTACACCGTCGGGCGATCTCGTTTGCGACGCGCAAGGTGGGTGCAATGTTTGACCAAAGCACTTTTGGCGGGACGCAGTTGCTGACGTGTCCACGTTTGCGGAAGTGGGGTGCCATCACGCGCTCGGGAGGAACATTCCTCAATCGCAGCGCCGACAGGAAGCTCTGGTAGGTCGGGTGCGAGTGGACGCCGCCACGGAAACTAATCTTCTTTTTCCCCCCAGACAGACTGCTACGGGAAGGTGAGCAACTGATCGCACTCCCGGCGAGCGCAGCAGCGGCGCCCATGAGGAAACATCGGCGGCGCAGTTCGGAACAATTTTTTGGTGTTTCGCCGCCGCTATCAGGCTGACGAGTTTGGAGAGAGAGGTTCATAAACAGGCGGGATTTCATGAATCGGCGCGTAAGCTGAACCCGTTTGGAGAAAATACACGCTTTTTTTTTCATGTTACGCCTGTCCCTTAATTATGTGGGAAAGTTATCTTTTCAGGGGTGTTGAGCATCATGCGGTTCTCCTTCTTGGCCGGAGCCAGAAACCAGTTGGAAATCTCACTTGCTGAGCGAAATTTTCTCCTTTTGCTATTTTAGAATGGATACTCCGACTCACGCGCTCATCCCGGTCATCGTCTACGGTGTCATGCGACAGAAAGAGCTCTGCTACGGAACGCGTGGAGAGAAAATAGCGGTTTGGAGGACGGCCGTGCTGACCGGGTTCGTCGGGGCGATGCCTGATATGATGGATCCCCACGTTACTCTCGAGGAGCGATTGAACAGCTGGTCCCACTCCCTCGTTGCATGGTTCGGGTTTAGCGTGCTCTTCGGAGTGATCAGCTTGGCGCTCAAGCGGTGGGTCAGTCCCGTGTTGGCCGCCGGGCTGTCGGCGACTTATTTTTCACATATCGTCGGGGATGCGATCGCGGGTGGAGTAGGCTGGAGCTACCCTTTCGGCCACCATGTGATCGGTGATTACTACATCATCCCGGAGTGGTGGATACCTGCTGACTTTGTGTGTTTTGCGGTAGCCTATGTAGTCTACCGAGTCGTCCCGATGTTCGCCTCGAGGCGGCGCCAGCATCAGGAGGTGAAGAAGAGGAGAGAGGCGACTCTGGCGGAGGTGGGAGTTACGGCGGAGGTGGAGGGGGAATAGTCTCAGGTTCCTGTCTCCCTCGGTGGCTCAGGTGATGGTCTCATAGACGTTGAAACAGGCACGCGTCTATGTAGGCTTGAGGATGTTGAAAATTTCTAAACTATTCCTAGCTGTAGCCGTCTGCGCCACGCCACTCCTCGCTGATCACCACCTGAAGAATGAGGACGAGCACCCGGGCGAGTGGGTTTCCCTGTTCGACGGCAAATCGACCGACGGCTGGAAGAACCCCTACGAGTGGGGTGAAGTCAAAGTCGTTGACGGCGAGATCCACCTCACCGCGAACAAGAAGTTTTTCCTGATCACGGAGAAGACGTATGCCGATTTCGTTTTTGAGGCGGAGATCAACCTACCCGAGGGCAAGGCGAACAGCGGCTTCATGTTCCGGTGTCATGTTTCACCGAACAAAGTGTCTGGCTATCAGGCAGAGGTCGATGGCTCGGATCGCTGCTGGTCTGGTGGGCTGTATGATGAGGGGCGGCGCAAGTGGTTGAATCCGGGCAAGGATGGGCAGACCAACGTGGTGGGTAAGGCGTTGAGCAAGGAGGAGGGGCTCGCGCACTTCGCTAAGCCTGAAGTGAAGGGGGCGCTCAAGCGGAAGGGTTGGAACAAGTACCGCATCGTCTGCAAGGGCGACCACATTCAGATTTTCGTCAATGGTGTGAAGACGACCGACGTCCACGACACCAAGGACGCCGAGGGTCCGATCGGCATCCAGCACCACGGCGAGAAGGGGCAGACTTACAAGTTCCGCAACCTGCGTATCAAGGAGCTCAAGGAGTAGGTTCCAAATCCCTAGCGATCGTAATACGGCGGGTCGAGCACCAGCCCGGCGCCGCCACGCAGCTGGTAGAAACGTCGTGGCCCGAGGGTTTGGCTCTGCTGGTTCAGCTCATCTAGCGAGTTGAAGTTGATCGGCTCTCCGGTCCCGGTGAAGGCGCGTTCGAAGAAGGCGTCGCTACCCGGAACCGACAAGTTTCTAAGGTCTCTCGAGGTGCGGACACGGAACAGGTTCCTCGTTGGCACCTGCGCATCAAATGAGAAGTTGCCGCTGTCGTCCAGATGGGGGTTGCTTAGCGAAGCCTCCCACGGGCGCCGCGCCAAGATTAAGAGCCCTGCGGAACCGTTGGCGACATAGACGCGGTCGCCGATCGCCTCCACCTGGCTGGCCTGGCCAAAGGTGTCGTAGCCTGCGACGGAGACAGGGAAGGTCGGGACGCTGATGTCGAGCGCGTAGAGGCGGAAATCGACGTTGGCGAAGTAGGCGATGTCCCCCGATTTCCCGGTGCCGCAGCAGAGGTCAAAACGGCTCATCGACTGCGGGAGCAGAGGGATGGTTAGGTCGTAGATCTCTGTCGATGGTTCGGTATCGCCGTCTTGCAATTCGACGAAGAGCATCCCGTCACTGAGGTTGACTGCGGTCGCGCTGCGGCCAGTTGCGGCGAAGTCACCGCGGAAGCGTATCTGTGCCGGGTTGTTGACTTCGAAAATCGACACTCCCGCATCTCCAGCTGCCACGTAGGCGATTCCGTTCTGAACTTGGATGTCGAGGAACAGGCGACCGTCCACTGGCGGAAAAATCCCGGGGTTGGAAATCGCGATTGGGTTGGATGCATCGTAAACGTTCAGACCGCTCTCCGTCAGGACGTGGTAGATCAGGTTTCCGATCGCGACAAATTCCCCGATCTCTTCCAGCTGGCCGAGCAGGACCGGGTTGTCCAGGTCGGTCTCGATGTCGTAGATGAGAATGCCGCTGCCGCCGACTCCGATGTAGAGGCGCCCGCCCGTGATTTGCAGGTCGGTGATTGACGACGGTGTCGGGTTTGGGATCTGCGTGAGTTCGATCGGTGCGGCCGGGTCGCTGACGTCGAGGAGGAATAGCCCCCGAGAGCCGTCCGAGACGAAAACTCGATCGCCCACCACTACGAAGTGCTCGGTGAACCCGTTGTCAGAAAAGGCGTTCGCCGGGGCGGCGGGGAGTGCGGCGCTCAGGTCGACCGTGAGGATGCCGTTGTTCCCCGCGGTCGCGTAGGCGTGGTTGCCGACCACCGCGACGTCCCAGATAGGCTCGGCCGACGTGGACATGCCGAGCGGAACTGGTGCGCCCGGATTCGTGATGTCGAAGGCGTGGATCTCGTTGCGAGTTATGCCGACGAGGTAGGTCTCGGTCATCGCGACCTCGAGAAATTCTGTCCCGTTCCCAACGACTGAGCGAGCGATCGGGAAATCTGGCTCCGAGACGTCGGCGACAATGATGCCGTTGGTCGTTGCGATCCCGAGTAGTTCACCGGTGCCAGCCACGTCAGCGATCCCCAGCCCCATCACCCCTTCCCAGAGCATCGGGGGAGCTCCTGGGGAGGTGCTTAGATCGAACACGCGTATCGAGTTTGCCGCCGCAGCGATCAACAGATCACCTTGGCGGTGCACGGCGGTGACCGAATAGAAATCACTAAATAAGGGAGTCGTTGCGGCTGGGGTTCCTCCCAGGTTCTCCGGCTTGTTCGTGTCGAGGATATGCACGTTGCCGAACACTTGATAGTAAATGTAGCCATCTGCCGCAGTCGTATCGAGTGGTGAAAGGAAAAACTCGTCTGGCCTTGAGGTGGCGAGGAGCTCGACTGTGTCGGGTACCGAGGTGTCGAAAATTTTGAACTCGCGCCCGCTGCGGATGTAGAGGCGTCCGTTGTCGGTGAACACATCGCTGGCGCTCGTCACTAACTCCGAGCCGAGCACCGGTTCCGGGTTCGCTGGATCGGAGAGGTCGAATGAGTGCAGTCCGCCGGAGCGCGCGGCCACATAAATCTTCTCCCCATCCGTCGCAATCTCGCGGAAGAAACCGCGCAAGTAGCCGGGCCACTGGCCGATTTTTTCGAGCGCGAAGTGTTCTGGCTCAGTTTCGAAAGGCGATTCGCCGAGTACTGGATCGTTTGAACTCTGGGCGCAAACAAGAGGGGCGATTGCGATCAGCAACGCAGAAATCAAGATTGGGGGATACATATGGAGACTTTAATCTTAGGTGCAGGAGAATTTTTTTCAATTTCAGAAACGGAACAGAAATTCTATCAAACTTTGAAGATTTTGGGATTTTTGGGTTCGCTGCTCGTCCGCTAGCGCGCATGGCTACGGCCATTTAGGGGCGTCACTTCTCATTTTCAATTTGCTGGGCTGCGAGTATGTTCTGGCACTATGGCCAACAAAAAATCCCCAATTTTTGCTCTGATCGCGGTCGCCGGGCTGCTGGCACCGCAGATTAGCAGCGCCCAGCTCGCCCCGAAGGCGAAGGACGCAAACTATGAGATCAATGCTGCCAC
>JBLHKE010000582.1:0-5170 GCA_047619485.1 Verrucomicrobiales bacterium
CTGAGCCTGAAAATATAGCCAATCCGAAGCGCGCCACGCTCTTCGCGAGCCTCGCCTGTGTGATCGCGGTTCTTTCTGTAGGGGTAGGTGCCGGGAAATTAGCACGACGCTGAACCCCCAATCTCATTGAATTCCGGCCAGAAAGCCGGATATTTGGAGTATATTTCATGATGCTCCGCCATTTCCAGACCTTCCTGCTTTTCGCCTGCTTCCCCGCGTCGCTATTTGCCCTGCCACCGGTGGAGTTCAACCGCGATATCCGCCCGATTCTCTCGGATCGCTGCTACTATTGCCACGGCCCAGATGAAGAGACCCAGAAGGCCGACCTGCGCCTCGACACCCGCGCGGGTGCGATCAAGGGCGGTGCCATCGTCCCCGGGAAACCGGACGAGAGCGAGTTGTTCTACCGCGTCACCACCGATGACGAGGACGACATGATGCCGCAGCCGAAGGCGAAAAAGCCGCGTCTCAACAAGGAGGAGATCGAGCTGTTCCGCCGCTGGATCGAGGAGGGCGCTGAATATCAAGGTCACTGGGCGTTCGAGCCATTGAAAAAGATCAAGCTGCCCGCAGACACTCACGCGGTGGATCATTTTATCGACCAGCGCCTGGCGAAAGAGGGCATCAAACCATCGCCTGAAGCGGATCGGGCGACTCTCATCCGACGCGTCTCGCTCGACCTCACTGGATTGCTGCCAACACCCGAACAGGTCACGGCATTCGTCGCCGACCAGCGACCCGACGGCTACGAAAATCTCGTCGACGAGTTCCTCGCCAGCCGACACTACGGCGAACGTTGGGGTCGCCACTGGCTCGACGGCGCACGCTACGCGGATTCGGACGGCTACGCCCCCGACGGTGCACGCCAGATGTGGCCGTACCGCGATTGGGTGATCCGTGCGCTCAATGAGGACATGCCCTTCGATCAGTTCACCACCGAACAGATCGCCGGCGACCTGTTGCCGAACCCGACGAAATCGCAGTTGGTCGCGACCGCATTCCACCGCAACACGCTGATCAACTCCGAGGGTGGCTCCGACCCTGAGCAGTTCCGCGTCGAGGCGACCATCGATCGCACCAACACGACTGGCGCCGTGTGGCTCGGATTAACCGTAGGATGTGCGCAGTGTCACACACACAAATTCGATCCGCTGCAGCACCGCGAATACTACGAGATGTTTGCCTTCTTCAACAATGCCGAGGACCGCAACAACCGCGGCGCGACCCTCGAGATCGCGGAAGGCGAGATGTTCCAGACAGAGAAACCCAAACCAGAGGTCAAGGTAGAAGCGCCTCCTAACAAACCCGCCAAGTGGACTCCGGCGGCCTATGGCAAAGTGAAGACCGCCTCCGGTGCACCGCTCAAACAGCTGGGCGACAATTCCTTACTCATCAGCAAAGGGGCAAAACCGAATGAGGCTTATCAGGTCGTCAGCACCACCGGGCTAGAGAAAGTCGCCGCCGTGCGGCTACGGGTTCTCACCGATAAATCCCTGCCAAAGAACGGCCCTGGCACGGCAAGTAATGGTAATTTCGTGCTCACCGGAATCAAGATTTTGATCGGTGGTGAGGAGCAAAAAATCGTCACTGCGAGCGCTGATCACGAGCAGCCGAATTACCCTGCTGAACACGCATTCGATGGGGACGACACGAGCGGTTGGGCAATCAACGTTGGCAATAAGTCTGGAGGAGCGAAGATGAACGCAAACCACGCAGCCACGTTCGTCTTGGAAAATCCCGTTGCGACAAAAGGCAAGGATATCGAGATCCACCTGTTCCACGGCCTGCATGACGACTACCAGATCGGCCGCTTCGCGCTCGATTTCTCCGCCACCACCCCGCCGACACCGGCGAAATCGGAGGCACCGAAGAAGGCTGCCGTCGGCAAGGTCATGGTCATGCGCGACCTGAAGAAACCACGCGAGTCCTACATCCTGACGCGTGGCGATTTCACCCGTCCTGACAAGAAAGTTGGCCAACTCTCCCCAGGCGTGTTCGCGGCGATCGCCCCGGCGCTGCCTGAAACAGACCAGCCACGCGACCGCCTCGACCTCGCCAAGTGGCTGGTGCACCCGGAGAACCCGCTGACCGCACGCGTCACTGTCAACCGCATGTGGATGCGTTATTTCGGACGCGGGCTAGTCGAGACCGAGGAGGATTTCGGCAGTCAGGGAACGCCGCCATCGCACCCGGAACTGCTCGATCACCTCGCACGCAGATTCATCGAGGACGGCTGGTCGATGAAGAGCATCCACCGGTTGATCGTCACTAGCGCCACCTACAAGCGCTCGTCCGATGCGCGGCCGGACCTCGCCGAAAAAGATTCGAGCAACCTCCTCCTCGCCCGCCAATCGAGGATCCGGCTCGATGCGGAAATCATCCGCGATGTCGCACTTTCCGCGAGCGGATTGCTGAGCGAAAAGATCGGCGGCCCGAGCGTCTACCCACCGCAGCCGGACGGCATCTACGCATTCACCCAGAACAGGAAGGGCTGGAACACTAGCAAGGGAGCCGACCGCTACCGACGGGCGATGTACACCTTCTTCTATCGCAGCGCACCTTACCCGCTGTTCGGAACCTTCGACGCCCCAGACTTCCAGATGACCTGCACCAGCCGCTCGCGTTCGAACACGCCGCTGCAGGCACTCAACATCGCCAATGATGAGGCCTTCATGGAGTTCGCTAGGGGCTTGGCAGCACGGGTGGTCGACGAGCTCCCGGGCGAGGCGGGGGCAAAGCGCGACGCGCGCATCCGACTCGCGTTCGAACGCTCGATGTCCCGCGATCCATCGGCGAAAGAACTCGCCCTGCTAACGAGCTATGGAAAGGCGGTAGCGGCGGACTTCGAGAAGGCCCCCGACGATGCCAAGGCGCTACTTGACAAGAATCTGATGATCGGCGGTCTCCCCGCCCACGAGGCAGCCGCGCTCGTCACCGTGGCTCGCGCGATTTTCAACACCGACAACTTCATTACCCGAGAATAAGAAACTCCCCATGCACCCCTTCCAACTCCACGACCAGACGCGCAGGCATTTCTTCGGGCAGTGCGGCGTCGGCCTCGGCACCATCGCCCTGCAACAGTTGCTCTCCGGCAGCGCCTCGGCCAAGCATGTGCCTGAGATTGATCCAGGCAACCCGATGGCCAAGCGCGACCCGATGTTGCCGGCCAAGGCCAAGAACGTGATCTACCTCTTCATGGCAGGCGCGCCGAGCCAGCTGGAACTATTCGAGCACAAACCGAAGCTCAACGAGTTCAGTGGCAAAGTCCCACCGGAGAGCCTCATGGCAGGCAAGCGTTTCGCCTTCCTCAAGGGCAACGAAACCCTGCTCGGTTCGACCCGGAAATTCGGTCGCTACGGCGACTGCGGCATGGACATCAGCGAGATGTTCCCGCACCACCGCAAAATCGTCGACGAGGTGACCTGGCTGCGAGGAATGACCACCGACGTGTTCAACCACGGGCCAGCCAAACTCTTCATGAACACCGGCTTCCAAGCACCCGGCCGCCCCAGCATGGGCTCGTGGGCAACCTACGGGCTCGGCAGCGAGTCGGAGAGCCTGCCGGGGTTCGTCGTCTTGCAGAGCGGCCCACGCGGACCGCGCGCGGGAAACTCCCTGTGGTCGAGCGGCTTCCTGCCGACGTCATTCCAGGGGGTTCCATTCCGTGGCAAGGGAGATCCGATCCTGCACCTAAATAGCCCGAAAGGCTACACGCGCGAGCGCGAGCGGCGCTTCTACGACGCCGTCGGTGAACTCAACCGCGCACGCCTCGAAGAGGTTGGCGACCCCGAGATCCTCACGCGATTGAATGCCTACGAGATGGCGTTCCGCATGCAGAGCAGCGCGCCGGAGTTGATGGACACCTCCAAAGAGAGTGACAAGACCATGGAACTCTACGGGGCGAAACGCGGCGAGGCATCGTTCGCCAACAACTGCCTGCTGGCACGCCGGCTGGTCGAGCGCGGCAGCCGCTTCGTGCAACTCTACCACACCAACTGGGACTCGCACGGCGGCCCCGGTGAGAACTTGAACAAGGATTTCGACAAGGTCTGCAAGGACGTCGACCAGGCGAGCGCCGCGCTGGTACTCGACCTGAAAGAGCGCGGCATGCTCGAAGACACCCTAGTCGTCTGGGGCGGTGAGTTCGGCCGCACCCCGATGGGCGAGAACCGCAAGACCGTCGGCCGCGACCACCATATCGACGCCTTCACCATGTGGATGGCCGGCGGCGGCGTGAAAAAAGGATACATCCACGGCGCGTCCGACGAACTCGGTTTCGGCGTGGTCGAGGGCAAAGTGCACGTGCACGATCTGCACGCGACGATGATGCACCTGTTAGGGTTCGACCACGAGCAGCTCACCTACCGCTTCCAGGGAAGGGAGTTCCGCCTGACCGATGTGCACGGCCACATCGTTAAAGAGATCCTGGCATAGCAGGTCGGATCGTAGCATAGCCTTTAAGCTGCGACAGCCCCCACGTTCCCGTCGCCTGATGGCCTGTGCTTGAGTGGAACTCGAGGAAGTCTGGCGTGTCGCCGCAAGCACTGGCCATGCGCGAACGAGACAACCGTTTCGAACGCAGGTAAAGCCTACGCTACCGGACTACTTGATCGACTCGATCGCGGCCTTGATCTCATCCATCGAATAAGTCGCTTCGGGAGCTTTGATCATGAGGAAGGCAGTGCGCCCCGCCTCGGCGGACGGGAACGTGCCCGACACCTCAAGGAATTTCGTCTTCGAATCGGTGCCCTCGGAGTTGACCACCAGAAAACTCGTCGCCTCGCCACGCACCATGAAGTCCTGCCGATCCGACGAGACCTGGGTCGTGCCCTCGGAACTGCCGCCGCTCCGCTGCGCGCTCTTCTCCATCTCGGCACGCATCTCTGCCTCGAACTGATCGCCCGATCCCATCTTCGAATCGCCATCCATGAGGAAGGCGACCCCCTTCTGATCATCACTGATGAACATCGTCATGCGGATGATCATTATATTCATGGAAAACTGTGGCTCCCATTTTTCCCCGAGATCGATCTCTGCGATCTGATCGGCCATCAAGGTCACCTTGGCCGGCTCAGTCGAGAAGTTGATCTTGTCCTTCACCGCGAAGTACGCCCAGACCGCGAGAGCGACGAAGATGATCAGGATGACGCCGACGATGATGGCCGCGATC
>JBLHKE010000583.1:0-5155 GCA_047619485.1 Verrucomicrobiales bacterium
TTGCCTGCGACGGAGCCCCCCCCGTAGTTGCTCGACTGCTTCGCCGTCCCGGCGCGCGCGATGTTCTTTCCGGAAGAGTAGATTTCGACTTCCGAGATCGTGATGAAACCGCTGTGTCCCTTGACTGCTTCGATCCGCACGAAGCGTCCGGAGACTTTCGATGGCTTTGCTGGTGGAAGCGGTTTGGCGTCCTGTTTTGCCCGGCCGCTGTTTGAGACAACTCGCGGCGATTGCCAATCGATCGGCTTCTCCAAGTCAGCGAGCCATGCTTCGAAATCCTTGCTCAGCTGTGGTGGAGTTTCGCCCAAGATTTGCTCCAGCGCCTTGATCTCCGGATCGATCTTCGCCAGGTGCAGCTCCTGCTCCGGCGGCAACATTTTCAAGGTTGGCGCGGTCGATCCTTTGGTGTTGCCCTTGCCGACGAGGCTGTTGAAGAACCCGCCCATCTGGTAGTACTCGCGCTGCGTCATCGGATCGAATTTATGATCATGACACTGCGAACATTCCATGGTGATCCCGAGGAACGCAGTCGAGGTCGTGTTGATGCGATCGATGAGGTATTTGATTCGGTAATCCTCATCGATGATCCCGCCCTCGTTCGATGTCGGGTTGTTGCGAAGAAATCCGGTGGCGATCTTCTGTTCCTGGCTCGCTTCTGGCAACAGGTCGCCGGCAAGCTGCCACGCGATGAAATCGCTGTATGGCAGGTTCTGGTTGAAAGCTGAAACCACCCAATCGCGCCACGGGTAGATGCTGCGCGGGTGATCTTCGAACAGTCCATCGGTGTCTCCGTAGCGGGCGACGTCCAACCATTCCAAGGCGAGCCGTTCACCGAACGAGGGGGAAGCGAGCAGCTGATCGACCACGCGTTCGACCGCACCTGCCGATTTGTCCGCGAGGAAGGTGTCGAGTTGGGCGATGCTCGGTGGCAGGCCGGTCAGATCGAAATGCAGGCGTCGCAAAAGGTGCGCCTTGCCCGCAGGTGCGGCGGGTTTCAATTTCAGGGCTTCGAGTTTTTCCAAGATGAAACGGTCGATCTCATTGCGCGACCACTTACTATCTTTCACCGCCGGCGGGGTCACCTTCTGCGGAGGGATGAAGGCCCAGTGCCGCTGCCACTCGGCGCCATCGGCGATCCATTTTTCGATCAGGGCGATCTCTTGCTTCGTCACCGTCAGCTTCGATTTTGGTGGTGGCATCACCTCGTCTGGATCATGGCTCTTCAGGCGTTGCAGGATCGCGCTGCTCTCCGGCTTGCCGGGGACGATCGGAAACACGCCGCTGTCGCCGAGTTGCGCTTTGGCGAACTCTTCCCGGTCGAGCCGAAGATCCGCCTTGCGTGATGCGGAGTCCGGTCCGTGGCAGGCGAAACAGCGATCGGCCAAGATCGGGCGGATGTCTTCGTTGAATGAGGCCGCGTGGCAGCTCGCAGTGACGAGCAACAGGAAAAATGGTAGTAGCGTCGGACGTATCATCATCATGCGAGGATTGGCTCGACCACCTTGCCGTGGACATCGGTTAATCTGAATCGGCGTCCCTGATGCTTGTAGGTCAACCGTTCGTGATCGATCCCCATCAGGTGCATGACGGTCGCTTGGAAATCGTGCACATGGACTGGATCTCTGGCGATATTGTAGCCGAGATCGTCAGTCTCGCCGTAGCTGAATCCTGGCCGGATGCCGCCGCCGGCCATCCAGTAGGTAAAACATCTCGGGTGGTGATCGCGCCCGTTGGCGGCCTTGCCAGCCCCGCCCTGCGAATAGGTGGTGCGGCCGAACTCGCCACCCCACACCACCAGCGTGTCATCAAGCATTCCACGTTGTTTGAGATCGGTGACCAGCGCGGCGCAGGCCTGGTCGGTGTCCTTGCACTGTTTGGGCAGCGCGCCGATCAGATCACCATGCTGATCCCAGCCGCGATGGTAGAGTTGGATAAAACGCACGTCGCGTTCGGCGAGTCGACGCGCGAGCAGGCAGTTCGCGGCGAACTTTCCTGGCATCTGGCATTCGGGGCCGTAGAGGTCGAGAATCGATTTCGGCTCGTTGCTGATATCGGTCGCCTCGGGGACTGACATCTGCATGCGGAACGACATCTCGTACTGCGCGATGCGCGTGGCGATCTCGGGATCGCCAAAGGTCTCGAGCTGCATCTGGTTGAGCGCCTCGATGCGCCCGATCATGCGCTTGCGGCTCTCGACCGTCTCGCCGGGCTGGCTGTTGAGATAGAGTACCGGCGTCTTGCCACCGCGGAACTGCACGCCCTGGTGCACACTCGGCAGGAACCCGCTGCTCCAAAGTTTGGTGTAGACCGGTTGGCTACCTGGCCGGCCGGTGCCGTTGGAGATTAAAACGCAGAACGCCGGCAGGTTGCTGTTTTCGGTGCCGAGCCCGTAGCTCATCCACGATCCCATGCTCGGTCGCCCCGGCTGCTGGTGACCAGTCTGGAAAAACGTTACTCCCGGATCGTGGTTGATCGCTTCGGTGTGCATCGATTTCACAAAGCACAGATCGTCCGCAACCTTCGCCGTGTGCGGCAGGAGTTCGCTGATCCAGGCCTGGCTCTGGCCGTGCTGGTCAAACTTGAAGTTCGAGCGAGCGATAGAAAACGACTTCTGCCCGGAAGTCATCCCGGTTAGCCGCTGGGTCTTCTCGATGAATCCTTCCTTGCTCCAGGTCTTCGATTTTGAGTCGTATTTCTTAAACAGCTCTTTGCCGTGGAACTCGTCGAGCTTCGGTTTGTAGTCGAACATGTCCTGCTGCGACGGCGCGCCGTTCATGAACAGGAAGATGATGCGTTTCGCCTTCGGCGCGAAATTAGTCCCACGCCGCGCGAGGTCCGCCGCGAAGGCTTTCGGTGCCAGCATCGAGCCCAGCGCGAGCGAGCCGATGCCGGTGGATCCAGCGCCGAGCAGTTGGCGGCGCGTGATGGCGTGTTTGTAGGTATCGAGGATCTGATCGTCCATGCACCGACAATAGATCGTGCGGGCTAGACAACTTCAATCACCAATTCACGCCGTGGCTACGGCGTGTCCAGCGTCGCCTCCCCTGACATCTATCTTACACCAACTCCCGATCCCTATTTCTCAGCCATGACGGTAAGCATTTGTCCGGCTTCGTTGGGAGCGCTTCCCTTGCTGTGGAGAAAGGCGGTGAAGACGAGGAGCGAGTTACCATTGGCATCTTTTACCCTAGAGATGGCGGGGTTGGAAAATGCTGAAGATTGCTTGGGCGTGCGTGGGCGGATTTTTCCAAGCGGAAGGCCGTTCTGATCGCAGAGGAAGATCCCCCAAGATCCCCAATCAAGTCGGGTGCCTTGCACTTCCTGGAGGTAGTATGTCCTCCCCTTCCATGGGAACTTGCTGCGATCTCCAAGATTACCGTTCCCACCGAGTTCTTTGATGGCGGCGTTGAGCTTTTTGGACGGTGCGGCTTTCCATCCATTAAAATCGGTTAAGGTCCCGTGGGCGAGTTGATCGACCCGGGCGTTTTGGAAGTAATGGAAGCGCAGTTTGATTTCAGATTTAGAAAAATCCTTGCTGCTGATTTTGACATCTTCGAAGCTTGGAGTGCCTTCTGCAGTTGGCGCAAGGGTTCGCGGGATGTCGATCTCACGAGAGAATTTTCCGCTCTTTAGGTCGTTGAGATCTTGATAAACGCGGATGCGAATCCAGCAGGAATTAGGCGCGTCTTTCTCATAGGCGAGAAGGTAGGAACCATCACTCGTTTCATGGATCGTGGCTTGCGAGGCATGTTGATCGAGTTCCTTCAGGTGGCGCCAATTTTCAAAATCAACCGAGTGGGATAAGTGAATGGCGAAGGTGCCGTTTCTCAAGGAATGCGAGATTCCGTAATAGCCCTCCTTGTGCTTGTTGTTTGGCTGAAAAACTTCGAGACAATCCATGCCCCGACCTGCTTGGTCGCGAAGCTTGAAGATGCGAACCTGAGCCTTGTCGGTGTTCTCGAGCTTGTCGGTGAGAAACTCCCCGCCGCCACTCTCACCTGCCACAGGAACGACTAGAATAACCAAGAATAAGAGGAGGTTTTTTATAAATGCAGAGATCATTTCGATGGGAGATTGAAAAACGAAAAGGGCGGTGCTTCACAGGGTGCCCCCGTCCCCTTAGGGGAAAACGAAAAACAACTAATCAATATCTACTCGTCTTTTTCGCCATCACCTGTGTTGGATTCGGCTCAAATAGCCCGCTATGATCGCCTTATCCGCCTTGGTGCTGGCCAAAAATCCTGCGCATCTATGAATCATTTATTTTTCGCTTTCCCCTTAATTCCTACTGCCCTTCCAAGGGCTAAGCAAGCTAGCTAGATGCGTTCCGATTGCGACTCGCCCGTAAACAGTAGCAACTTGGATACGATTGAGTTCAGTGGGAAAAGTTCAGGTAATTGTTGATTGACTGAAACTGATAGAATTGGCAGGGTCAGAACCATGGGAGAGGTTAAGATGAAGACACTGGGGCGGGGCTCTGTTTGGGCTTTGCTATTCGCGCTAATTACTTCGATTGCGAGTGCGCAATCTATCAAGCACTCGGGCTATTGGCACAACACGACCTTTGGATCTTTCGGTCCGATGACCTTTTACGCAGAACGGGCTGATGGTAATTTCATGCTCACCATCGATGTTGAGGGATCGGTGTTCGGCAGCGGGCCTCCGGCGGCACCTATCGTGTTTGCGGGGTCGACCGCCGGTGACGGTGGGGCGACATTTCAAATTCAAGATCATCCGACTTTCGGTGATATCACGGGGACGTTTTCCCCACTAGGGGGCATCGAAGTGTCCCTAACAGATATCCCAGATGGGTTTGTGGACTCGATGACCTGGACGGGAGCGATGACTCTGTTGAGTGTGGAACTCGATTATCGGATCGAATTTGAGACGGCGACACCAGAGCAAGATCGGATCGAGGGCGCTGACTTCGCTCTTGGTAAGATCAATGCAAAGGCGGTGACGCCACCAATGTTCGAGTGGATCTACCCACGGCCTGCTGGAGACGACTATCATGCGCTAGCTGCCGCGGCTGGCGGGACGGCGGTCGCTGTGGGGAAGTCGGTGATCGCCCGTTCTGGTAATGATTTCGAAACGGCAGTGCTTCCAGCTGAGGTTCGGGTGCGGACGTTCCTCGGTGTGGCGAACGACGGGACGA
>JBLHKE010000584.1:0-5148 GCA_047619485.1 Verrucomicrobiales bacterium
CACTCCTGCTCAGCCACTCATCAGCCGATGAGAAAGAGCCGAGCTACCGCTTCGAATTCAAAGTGACCAAACAGAAGGTCAGCGGAGACGAGAAGGATAGAAAAAAACCACAGAGGAATCCACCTCCGGGCCAAGGCCAAGGTCAACCACCCAGACCTGGCGGCGAGATGGGCGAATCCGAAAGCTGGCGCTACAAGATTCAGGTCGACAACAAATCTCTCTCGGACATCGCCGACCTGGAAGCCAATTACACCCTCTACGTCAGTGCGTCTAAAAGTCGAGGTGGTGCGCGTGGCTCGAGCAAGGATGACAAGAGCAAACAGCCCCGCACGATCACCGGTGAGACCTCACTCGAGCCCATCGCCCGCGGAAATCGAACGACATTCGAAACAACTGCAGCCGCCATCCGCGGAGGCGGCGGCCGACCAGGAGGAGGACCTCCCGGCGGTGGTGGCGGTCGTCCCGCTAGAGGCGGTGGCCCTGGCGGAGGTGGCAACGGGCAAGGTGGCGGCCCCCAAGGTCCATCCGGCCCAGAGAAACTCGACGGTATCAAAATCGAACTCTTCCTCGGCGATAAAAAAGTTGGCGAGTACGTCTACGGCAACGCCGCGAAGCAGGCCGCACGCGACAAGAAACGCGACAAGAAACGCTCGGACCGAGAAGACTGATCGGGGGCGTTACTGACCGAAGAACCAGTAGGCGACGAAAATCGCCGCGGTAATTCCCGCCGCATCGGCTGCCAGCCCGGCTAGGACGGTGTAGCGGGTCTTGCTCACGCCGACGGCACCAAAATACACGGCCAGGGTGTAGAACGTCGTCTCGGTAGAACCCTGGAAGGTACAGGAGAGCCTACCGATGAAACTATCGACCCCATGAGTCTGCATGGCCTCGACCGCCATCCCACGAGCACCGCTCCCGCTGAGCGGCTTCATGAGCGCGGTCGGCATCCCCTGCACCCATTCGGTCGGCAACCCCATCGAAGAAACCAGCCCAGCAATGGCACCGATGACCGCGTCCATCGCCCCAGAAGCACGGAAGATCCCCACCGCGACTAACATTGCCACCAGGTAAGGAATGATCTTGATCGCCACGCCAAACCCGTCCTTCGCGCCGTCGATGAACGACGAGTAGACGTCCACCTTCGCCGCGACAGCTAGGCATACGAACCACGCGATGATCCCGAGGATAAACAGCGCCGCGAGCATCGTCGATTGCAGTTGCACCGCCGCAGGCCCCTGGGTGTTCGCGACGTGTTCAAAATACAAGACCAGTCCAGCCATGAAAGCGGTCGCCCCACCGAGGTAGGCTAACACTACCGGGCGCAGCAAATTGATCTTCTGGAAGAACGCCACCATCAGCAGCCCGGCAAGCGTCGCCACAAAAGTCGCGATCAGGATCGGCACGAAGATGTCGGCCGGGTTGGCAGCGCCATTCACCGCCCGCAAGGTCATCACCGAGATCGGGATGATCGTCAATCCCGAGGTATTCAGAACCAGGAACATGATCTGTGCGTCCGACGCCGTGTCCTTTTCAGGGTTCAACTCCTGGAGTTCGTTCATCGCCTTGAGGCCGAGCGGAGTCGCCGCATTATCGAGGCCGAGCATGTTGGCAGAGAAGTTCATCATCATCGATCCGCCCGCCGCGTGATCTCGGGGCAAGCTCGGGAACAGCGCTTGGAAAAACGGCGCCACCAGGCGCGTCAAGACCCGCACGGCGCCCCCCATTTCCCCCACCTTCATTATGCCGAGCCACAGCGACATCAGACCGATGTAACCGAGTGAAATCGTCGCGGCAACCTCAGCCATTGAGGTCACCTTGTTGCCCTCGCTATCCCGTCCTCCGAGCAACATCAACAACACCTGATGCATCGGTTCGAAGTCCTTCCAGATAACCAGTTTGCAAAACGCGGTGGAAATACCGATCAGGAGAAAACTGACCCAGATAACATTGAGTGCCATGGCTAACAGCTTGGCACCCAAGGGCTACATTCTCAATCAAGGATCTCCAACGCTTTTGTTCGAGTGGAAAACGGCGCAGCCATGTAGCGTAGCCTTTAGAGGCTGCGTCAGAGACGGCAGTCCAGTCTGCGCATGGCCTGAGCTCTCGACGATAAGCCAGGCGCCCTGGATTCCGTTCGCGCACTGGCCACCAGAAAATGGGATCGCTTCGGCGGACGCAGCCTAAAGACTACGCGACTATCCGGCTGAACAAAACTCCAACGGCCAGGAGTGCCCGCCTTACCTTGCGGCCGCCAGTTATGCATAACTCAGTGCCGACGCCAGCTACCCGAGCGTCCCGCTCAAGGTCACTACCGCCTTCGCCAGCGTCTCCCCACGCACCAGCACCTCACCATCCGCCAGCACCAGGTTTCCCATCCGCCCGCTGATCTTCGCGTGGATCACCAACTCGTCCCCCGGGACAGCAGCCCCTAGAATCTTCACGTTGCGCAAGGCGCTGAGGCGCATGTCAGACATCGTCGCCGCCTCTGGATCCGTCTGCGCGACCACCCCAGCCAGTTGCGCGATCGCCTCGGCCAACACCACCCCCGGCATCATCGGATTGCCAGGGAAATGACCGGCTAGGAATACCTCATCGCCGCGCACCAGATACGTCCCCTCGCCAGAAACTCCGGGTTCGAGCGCAACGAGTCGATCGACAAAGCGAAACTCCCTACCGTGCGGCAAGTCATCTAAGGCGGACTCCAGATTGATCTCGCCCATCGCTACTTCGTCTTTTGCACCTTCGTCTTGTAACCGGTCAGGTTCACCATGAACTCCGCGTCCGGCACGCCGGGATCCTTCTCCACATTCTTGAAAACCGTGTGCCTCGAAGAGCCATCCCTGAACCGTAAATAGAAGCCTCTCAGTTCAAAAGATCCGTCCGCGACATAGAAGATCATCTTGCGCAAGCCAAGCGCCATCCGCTTGTTGTTGAGCTTCACCGTCACGTAGTGGATGCCGTCCCGCAGTTCCTCGCCAGTTACCGTGAAGTTCTTGTCGAACTCCGCCGCAGTCTTGGGAAACCCAGCCTCGATGAAGTTGAATCCGATTGCAGCCTCCTCGTCCTTCAACACCGCGAACGGATAGATCGTCGCCTCCTTGCGCCTCAGGTTGGCAACCACCAAATCCCCCTTGGCCTTCTGCACCGCGAGGGTCACGGCCGGCTCCCCCATCTGCCAGCGGAACGAGCCCGGCGCGGAGTAGGCAAATTTCCCATCGGTCGTGATCGGACTCCCCTTCGCACTCTGGGTGCTATCCTGGGTAAAATCGGCTTTGAGCGACTTGATCTTCGCTTGGCCAGCCAGCCATTTTGTCACCACTACCGAATCGTTGGCGATCGCTGCCGATTGGAAAACGAGGAGGCTCAGGGCCAGCCTGAAAAGGGTCGCACTCATAGTAAAGTCATCGCACCGAAGCAAGCGCGGCGCGAATCTCTTTTTCCAGTTCGAAATCGAAGCCGACCGGCATCGCCGCCTCCACCTCGAGACCCGCGACCACCTTCTTCCGCAACCTTCCCAGCCGCTGCGGGAGCAATTCACGTAACTCGATGATCCGCCCGCGCAGGACACCGTCCTCGACTTCCTCCAGTAACTCTCCCAGCAGTCGCTGGTAGTCTTTCGAGAGACCTCTGGAAAATCCCCAAGCACAGATCCGCATCGCCGGATCCCAAAACGTCCGCAACGGCGAGATCAGGCCGGTGTCGACGATCATCAATCGGCCGTCGACCAGCGCGAAGTTGCCCATGATGAAATCGTGCATGTAGAAACCGCGCGCACGCACCCGTTCCACCAGCACCACCATCTCCTCCACCAGCGCCAAAGCCTCAGCCGGTTCCGCCAGTGAGAGGCGGTGATCGAGAAACGCATCCGTATCAAAGCGCTCGCGAGCCACCGCCATCTTCTTCCGATACCGCCGCAGCTTCGCGCTGCGCCCAGTCATCTTCGGAGCGAGAAATCGCACATTTTCCAACAACAGAAATGGTGCCGCAAGGCCACCGAGAGAATCGCGCACCTCCGCGTTCCACCTCCAGGAAGAGACCCACTTCGCCAGCACCGAGAGCAAGGTAAAGCGCGGCACCTTCACCACCCAACGCTCACTGCCGAACACATCCCCCTGCGTCCCGCGCCCGACAGGCTCCAGCGCCTTGTCATCACCCCTAAATGGTTTTCCGCTCTCCATCGTTAAACGCGTGTCATCAGAGCCAAATGCGAAATCCTAGGAGCCTGTCGGACTTACCTGATCCGGCAACAATCGTTTTAGAATTCGCCCAAATCCACCCTCCGCTTTGGCGAATATTCCAATATACTCCTGCATCGGACGGCGGATTATGACTGAATTCTAAAACGTTTTGCTCGAAATCATCTAAGTCCGACAGACTCCTAGGGGTTAGAGACTAAATAAAAATGGCGGAGGGGGTGGGATTCGAACCCACGGTAGGTTTCCCTACGTCGGTTTTCAAGACCGGTGCATTCGACCACTCTGCCACCCCTCCAGATGGATTGTCGCTGGGAGTGCAATTATGTACTGGCCTCGCGGACGCGCAAGGAGCTTTCACAGCGAATTGCACCTGAGCCGATCCCCCACCCAGATGATTTGCCCCTGCGCTATTCCCTTCGATGCTTTTCCCTACTAGAATAGGGTTTCTTATGCCTCCGCCCACCTTCCTCACCTGGTTCCTCCGCCCCGCGCGACAGGTCACCACCGGCATCTTGCTGCTGGCTAGCTCCGCCATCGCCGAACTCACCGAGATCACCGACCGCGGGACGGCCAGCCAGACCTCGGAGTGGAACGGTGGCCTCTTTCCGGCGTCGGAGGCCATCGACGGCGACGCGGCCACCTTCTCCCACACGGACGCAAATTCTTCAAACAATGCCTGGGAGCTCGAACTGGATGCCGAATACGAAATCCGGAGCGTCGAGCTCGCAATGCGGATCGATTGCTGTGTCGGTCGATTGACGGGGACGACGCTGCGCTGGTTCGATGCGGCGGGCGACTCCGTGTTCGAGGAGACGGTCACCGACCCCGGCGTCGGACAGACTACCACGATCAACCTGCCTCCCGGTACGATGGCGAAATCATTGCGGGTCGGATTTGAAAACGGGGCGACCAACCCGAACGCGAACACCTCCCTGATCCATTTTTCCGAGGT
>JBLHKE010000585.1:0-5134 GCA_047619485.1 Verrucomicrobiales bacterium
GGCTGCTTGTGGCGGTAGTGGAGGACGCCGAGCACGTAGTGCGAGTAGTGATCCTCCGGCCCATAGGCGAGGGCTTTCTCGAGCGCCAGCTTGGCTTCGTCCCACTTTTTCAGGCGGATTTTGACGATGCCGAGGTTGCGCAGGCTGTGGATATTGTCCGGGACGATCTTTAAAATGGTCTCGTAGGAGAGCTCGCTGCGATTGAAGCTCCCTTGGAGGAAATCGTAGGCAGCCGCCTTGGCGAACTGGGTGAGGTCTTCGTTGAGGCCTATCCCGGTCTTTGGACCCTCGTTGTTGTCGACATTCGGGTACTCGAGAGGCGCGGCATTCGCGTCTGGCTTGTCGATGATGAAATTGCCGAGAGAGCCTTTGAAGACGTCGATCTCCTCCTGGCTCAGCGGAGCATTGTCCCCCATGCTATCAAGCATGTCCAACACCTCTTTGGAACCAATCTCCAACTTGGCGAGCTCGGCGACCACGCGCTGCTTCGCCTGCTTGCGGCGTGCCTGACTCTTGAGCTGCTTGCCGATAATCTCGCGCAGCACGTGATTTTCCTTCACTAGGATCGGGTTGGCTCCACCTTTGGTTTTCGCCATCGCATCGAGCTGGGCGTCAGTGCTTTTGAGCTTCTGCGTCAGGTCAGCGACCTGCTTGCGGTAGTCGGCGTTCTCCGATTGGAGCTTGGCCAACTCGACTTCGACAGTGGTGATTTTGGTGCGCAGTTTAGCGATCAGCGCCTTGTCCGTGCTCTTCTCTTCCCGCAACTGCCCAACTTCCTTGCGTGCCTCATCGAGGCTCTTCTTGAGGCGATCGTTCTCTTTCACCAAAATCTGGATTTGCTCGCTCGCGGATCCGGCCAGCAGCTTTTTCAGGCGGTCGCGCTCCGCTTCTAGCTCGCTGCGGTCGGCTTTGCGCGACATCTCGTAATTGCTCGCCTTGTCTAGTTCCTGCTGCAAATTTTCGGCACGTTTGCCGGAGTCCGCAGCCGACTTGTCGGCGATCGAGACCTCGTTTTGTAGGCGCGCCACCTCGTCCTTCCACTTGGCCACGTCACCGCTCTCAGCGTTGTGTGCTTTTGTCAGTTCCGCCTGTGCCTGGGCGAACTGTTTCTGGAGCGAACTGATTTTCTGCGTCGCGACCTGCTGTGCCTGTCGGGCATCCCTCAGTTCGCGATCATTCTGCGCCAGCTTGCGAGCCTGGGCGGTGCGATCTTTCTCCAAGAGGCGGATCTGCTCGTCCTTGTCACGCAACAATCCCTTGAGCGCGCTCTCGTTCCCGCTGGGTGGTCGGCCTGCAGACGATCCCCCAGTCGGTAGCGATGAAGGCCTAGTTCGCGGGGGATACGCTTTGGTGATGCCAGAGCGACCGGATACCTGCTCCAACTTCGAGATCGCTTCGTTGATTTTCTTGCGGCGGAAATCGACCATCGACACTTCGAAGGTCGGGAAGCGTTGTGCCAGATCGGTGAAAATTTTCCGCGCGTCGGCATACTTCAGATAGGCCTTTTCGTAGTTTTTTTGCACGACGTAGCGCTCAGCGTCCTGGACGCGCAGATACCCTTCCAAGTACACGTCTGCGGGATCCTGCGCCTGCGCGCTGCCGACTTGGAAAGTCCAAATCACTGCGAGGCTTAGAATCGAAACGAGGCGGATGAACCGATTTGAAGGGATATTCATCTGGGTGGACGCGATCATTCACTGAATGGGCATAGGATGAAACCTTAAATATGGTATTTTTTGCGATATTCTCATTAAGTTTCCCGTAAATTTTTGTAATTCTAACGAATATGGACAAGCCGAATTCGGTTGAACAAGCAGATGGCATCGCTACCATGGTTCACCAGTGATCGCTCTTCTGGACCAGCAAGTCCTTGTTCTGAACCGGCTTTGGCAACCGGTCAATACCTGTTCTGCGCGTCGGGCCTTCACACTTTTGTTCCTCGATCATGCCCACGTGGTCGATTGTGACGAAAATAAGGTATTTTCCACGCATGATGTGGCGTCATGGATGGACCAATCGGTGGCGGTTGGTAGCAGTCACCAAGATGAGTTGATCCACTCGGTCTCGCATTTCTTCCGCCTGCCGAAAATCATTGTTCTGCAGACATTCGATCGACTTCCAAAGAAAGAGATCAAATTCACCCGAGAGAACGTCTTCCAACGTGATGGCTACACCTGCCAATATTGCGCTAAGCCGTTTGAAATGAAGGAGTTAAACATTGATCACGTAATCCCTCGCGACAAAGGTGGCAAAACGACTTGGGAGAATGTCGTGTGCTCGTGCATACGATGTAACACAAAGAAAGCCAACATGTTACCGGCCGAAGCCAACATGTTTCCGCGGCAGACGCCTGCCGCCCCACGCTGGCGACCGTTTTTAAGTGGAAACCGTCACGACCAGCAATCATACGACGAGTCCTGGGGGCATTTCATCCATCCGGATCGCGCGGCGGTCGAACTAACCGGCTAGCGCTTGATTTCCGAACGCTGCAAGATAGCTTCACGCCCCACTCTCATAGAAAATTTCTTTTCCCATGCGCAGCGTCCTCAGGTCAAAAATTCATCGTGCCACCGTCACCGAGGCGGACGTCGATTATATTGGTAGCATCACTATCGACGAGGACCTGCTCGATGCCGTTGGACTGTGGGTTCACGAGAAGGTGCAGGTGGTCAGTGTCGACAGCGCCGCACGGATCGAGACTTACACCATGCCCGGCCCACGCGGCTCTGGCGTGATCTGCATCAACGGCGCAGCCGCCCATCTGATTAAAGAGGGCGAGCGCGTGATCATCATGGGCTACGAACTCACCGAGGCGCCGATCGAGGCGAAGATCGCGCTGGTGAACGAGAAGAACGAGATCACCGGAATCATCAGCTAGCTTGACGTTGTGGCGGGGCGAAGTGCCGGCTTGGGGCTGCAGGTGATAGCGGAGAGTCGCGCCACGGCCCAACCACCGATTTCATAGTGGCCTCGCAGGATGGCTCAATTTACCCTGCTGCCAGATGGAAATCTTTTTAGTCATCACGGCGTTCATCGCCCTCGCGGTCATCAGCGGGATTGTCTCGCACCGCAAGAAGCAGGCGCGCATCACCGAGTTGAGTGCTTGGGCTCGCTCGCGCGGGCTTCAGTTCCAGGCCGATGAAGTCCACGGATTCGACGACGATCACCCCCGGTTCGAATGCCTGCAACAAGGCAACAACCGCTACGCGTTCAACGTCGTCAGCGGGAAACGCGGCGAACATTTCTTGATCGCCTTCGACTATCACTACGAGACCGAGTCGACAGACAGCGACGGTAAGAGTAGTACCAGTCACCACTATTTCTCTGCGCTCATGTTGCAGCCGAGGCACCGCCTCAAGCCCTTGGTCATCCGCCGCGAGGGATTTTTCGACAAGCTCAAGGCCGGGTTTGGATTCAAAGATATCAATTTCGAATCGGCGGAGTTTAGCAAAAAGTTCTACGTCACCGCACCGGACAAGCGCTGGGCGTACGAGGTCATCAACACGCGCACGATGCAGTTGATCCTCGACCAGATCCCGAAGTACCAAATCGAGTTCGACCACGAAGTCATCTGCATCGCCGCCGAGGATGAACTCGACGCCTTCGGCTTCGAACAGGCGTATCTTTTCGCGTCACAGATCCTCGACGGGATCCCAGAGTTCGCGCGCCAGGACTGAGGTTTTTGATTACAATCAACCACCCTGGATTGTAATAGCGGCCTAGTGCTACGTGCCCTAGTCTCACATCTCAATCCGATGGAACCACTCTTTATTTTTATTCTCTTCGGCACCGTCATGCTAGCGCTCATCATCTTCGGGCACCAGAGGGCGCGGGCACGCTCGGCAGCAATCGCAGGCTGGGCCGCGGCGAAGGGATTCTACTTCCACCCCGGAAAAGCCCGTAACTTCGATGACCAGCACCCGATGCTGAGCTACCTGCGCAGAGGTGGCAGCCGCTACGCCTACAACATCGCCAGCGGGCAATGGGGAGACGTCACCTTCACCAGCTTCGACTACCACTACTCGACCGGTTCAGGGAAGAACCGCAAGACCCACCGATTTTCCGCAGTGCTCCTGAAACCCGCCCACGAGATGAAGGCGCTGCTGGTGCGGCCAGAGGGATTCTTCGACAAGGTGAAGGCCGGCTTCGGGTTCAACGACATCGACTTCGAATCCGCTGAGTTTAGCAAGAAATTCTACGTCTCCGCCAACGACAAGCGCTGGGCCTACGACGTGATCCACCAGCGCACCATGCAGTTCATCATGATGAACAGCCTCTCCCACCAGAAATTCAGCTTCGAGTGCAACCACGAAGTGATGTGCGTCGTCTCGAAAAGAGTGCTAGAGATCCCCGGGTTCGAAGCCGCCTACGAGTTCGGCAACACCATCCTCGCGGAGATCCCCGAATACGTCCGGCAAAAACTCTAACAAGCTCATGGAACCAGCTATCATCATCCTCGCCATCATCATCGTCGTACCGCTGTTCTGGTTCATCGGCAACTTCAACGGCCTCGTCAGCCTGCGCAACCACTGCCAGGAATCGTGGTCGGGGATCGACACCGAACTCAAGCGCCGCCACGACCTGATCCCCAACCTCGTCAAGACAGTCCAGGCGTACGCCAAACACGAGCGAGCGGTGTTCGAATCTGTCACCGAGGCGCGCGCGGCCGCGACGCAGCCCCACAACTCACCGAAGGAGCAGGCGCGTGACGAGAACCAGCTGGTCGTCTCGCTGGGCGGGTTGTTCGCCGTCGCCGAGGATTACCCCGAGCTCAAATCGGATCAGAACTTCCTCCATCTGCAGCGCGAACTGGTGAACACCGAAGATCGCATTCAGGCGGCACGGCGCTTCCACAACGCCAATGTCCGCGACCTCGGCAACCGGATCGAGATGTTCCCCTCAAGCATTGTCGCGTCCATGTTCAGCTTCGAGAAGTGGGAATTTTTCGAGATCGACAGCCTGAGCGAACGCATCGCACCGCAGGTTTAGATGGGCGATGCAAGCTCGGCTTAGGGGTTGTCAGGAAATAAGTCATACAAAGATGCGCAGGAATTTTAGCCAGCACCAAGGCAGATTTCAGCGATTATAGCGGGCTATTTGAGTTGGAAGCTAACGCGGGTGATGGCCAAAATAA
>JBLHKE010000586.1:0-5102 GCA_047619485.1 Verrucomicrobiales bacterium
AGCATTTTGGGTGACCGTGAAGCCAATTTTTCCAGCGATGGCTGTCGTGTAACCTGCCTCACGCAAAAGGATCGGATAGGACTTCTGCCAGTGCGCAGCGAACAGATCTCCATGCTCGAAGTTGCAACCGGTCTTGTATTCGAACATCCCCGTCATTATGTTGGCGCGGCTGGCCATGCAGATCGCGGTCGTGTTGTAGTAGTTGTCGAAGGCCATCCCATCGGCCGCAAGAGCGTCCATGTTAGGAGTCTTCACATCCGGGTTTCCATAGCAACCGAGGGAGTAGACCGTCTGATCGTCGGTCAGGAGAAAGACGATGTTCGGTCGATCCTCGCCCGCAGCCTCGTGGGTGAGGAGAAGAATGAGTAGGGAAAGGCGGGCTAGGAGTGGCATCGTGGTTAGAGTCTAGGCTTCGGCTTCGAGTTCATCCAGCTCTTGGAGTAGGTTTTCCCGCGCCTGTTTCTCGAGCAATTTGCGGTAGTGACGGGTTTGGTAGATCTGTTTTCTGGCGAGGAACGACTTTAAAACATTGCCGCGACCATTCTTATAGGATTCCTCGTCGACGTGGGCGTATTCACTGCGGATGTCTTGGGCATAGAGCTTGTAGCGTGCTGGGTCCGCACCAAGAATCCCGAGATCGATGTCGATGATCAGCGATTCATCAGCCGATTCAGGCTCAGTCTCGCCATGCCGAGTCGCCATGATGAGGCGCTCGACCTTCTCGATCCCGCTGGCGTAAAGACCGAACTCATGGCGGAAATAGGCCGCGCTCTGGGCTTCGTTGTCGCTCGCCCGCGGGTCGTAGACCGCATCATGAAACCAAATAGCTAGTTCGACGGCGTTCGAATTGCCAATTTTCCCAGGGAAGTTGTCGAGCGCGCGGAGGCAGGCGAGCACGTGGCGGCCATCATGATAGTGGCGGCCAGGTGCGCAGTATTTTTCGAGTAAGCGATCGCCAACCGGGATGAAAATAGCACCGAGCGCCAACCATTCGCGTGCTTCCTCCCAGCGGCGTTGCCAGCGGATAGGCAGCGGCGTGACCTCGGTCCCACTCACTTCTTTTTTTCTTGAAAAGCCAGCACCTTGCCCTCGCCGGAGGCAATGATCAGGTAGCCACCGGCGATCGCCGGGGACGACCGCAAGTCTTCGCCCACCTCGTAAGACCACATCTCCTCACCCGACTGGATATCCAAAGCGTAAAGATATCCGTCGTCGGAGCCAACATACAGCGTGTTCCCGCTGATGACGGGCGAACTGTCCACCCGGCCGCGTGCTTTGAACTCCCAGGCTTCCGTGCCGTCTTCGGAATTGATCCGGTAGACTCGCTTGTCCCGTCCGGCCACGTAGACCGCATCATCGGTGACGGCGGGGGATGCCCAGAAGGCGAAATCCGTCTCGCCGAATTCCCAGCGCAACTTGCGGGTCGAGAGATCGAAGGAGACGACGCGGTTATTGTAGTGCGCGACGTAGGCATTGTCTCCGCGGACGATGATCGAATTGGTGATCGGAGACCCCACCTCGATCGGATTTTTCTCCCCGTTGGTGACCTTTCCAGTCTCGGCGCTAATGCTGTGGATGAAGGTGTCGCAACCACCGAACAGAACCTGGTCGCCGACAATCGATGGCGCGCCATTAACAGCCCCCTCGGTCGGGTAGCTCCACTTCACCTTGCCGGTTTCAATTTCTAGGCAGTAGAGGTTGTTGTCATAACTGCCGATCAAGACGTAGACTTTGCCGTCCTTGCTCTTGAAAATGTTGGCTCCCGCGAGGATCTCGCCATCCGTCTCGTGCTTCCATTTGAACTCACCTTTGTCGGCAGAGAGGGCGTAGATGAAGCCATCGCTGCCGCCGAAAACCACGATATTCTCATGCAGGCAAGCAGATCCTTCGATACTGAGCTCGGTCTTGTATTTCCACACTTCTTTGCCATCTGCGAGATTGAGGGCGTAAAAATGCCCGTCTAGGCAGCCGATGTAGGCCTTGCCGTTGCCGATCACGGCGGTGGCGATGAACCCTTCCTCGGCCGTAAATTCCCAGGTTTTCGCCAAGGGGGATTTGAGTGTTTCCCGGGCGATCCCGCTCATCTGGGCGTCACCGCGGAAGTACGGCCACGACGGTTCGACCGCACCAACCGGCAAGACAAGGGCGAAGAGCAAGAGGAAAGTTTTGGCACCAGAGAGCTTCATTGTTTGAAAAGGCTACGCGGCAGCGTATAAGCTTTCAAGAGAGAGTATTTTCAATGAACGAAAACGAAGAATTGCCAGACGAAAGGGAATCCGAAGAAGAGGAGGATGAGGAGTTTTTCTTCGTGGAGTCCGGGGAACCGATTCCCGAAGAACTCCACTCGGAATACGAGGAGCGCCCATTTAAGACCTGCACCCGCTGCGGCGAGACATTGGTCGATTTTGATGAAGGCTACCAGGTGGCGAAAGTGTTCCGGGCTGGCGAGGCAGTGTTCGAGTATGCACTGTGCCTGCCGTGTCATTCATCGATGCAGGACGAGTTCTCAACAGAGACAAAACAGAAGATGGAAGCGTTTTTCTCGGAGAACGCCAAGACCCACCTGGGCATCCGCACCTGCGCGATCTGTGAAATCGAAAGGGAGGCACTCCCTCAGGAGGAGTATGCGCTGACAGGGTTCTGCGGCGGCGAACTGATGATGCAGGGGGTGATGTTTTGCGCGCCGTGCATCGAGCGAACCAACGATCTCGTCTCCAAGAAGACCCGCGACGTGTGGCGCGACTTCATCGGCGAGAATTTCCCCGGGGTACCCGCAGATGCATTGCCTGACCCTTCGCGGGTGCCGGTTTTCTAGGATTTCGGGAAAGCGCGGATTATCACGGATTAACGCAGATTTTTCCGTGTCCCCTTCAACGTCAAAGCGGTGTCAACCTACACGGCCAGCGAGACTTCACGTCGCAAAACGGTAGGGCTCCTGCGGCACCCGTGCCAACGAAACCTCCCGGTTGCGGTGGGTTGGAGCGCCGCGCAGTGCCTTGTTCCCGGCCGACAACTCAGAACAGTCAATCTTGCGCAAAGACCCTAGAGGCTTTCTTGAGATGGCTGTATGAGATCCGTTTCCGGAAAACGCCTCGCCTAAATCGCAGTTCAAAAGGGGATGGGTTCTGCGGTGAGTCAAAGGGAGCCACCACGTCTAGACGAAGGAGGAAAGAGTCCATCTCTTAGGGGAAAGCGAAAAATAAATGATTAATAGATGCGCAGGATTTTTGGCCAGCACCAAGGCGGATAAGGCGATCATAGCGGGCTATCTGAGCCGAATCCAACACAGGTGATGGCGAAGAAGACTAGTAGAGGGCACCTCCGAAAACCTCATGCGGGCTGGAGCTTGATAAAATCCCCGCTGTCTTCGTTGCTAAAGCGCCCACTATCACCAGATAGCTTAGCGTTTATCGCCTCGCCAGCGGGAATTTTCTCTGCGCCCCATTTCCACAGCAGGTTTCCGGAGGTGCCCTAGATATTGATTAGTTGTTTTTCGTTTTCCCCTAACTGTGGAATCAGCCGTTTCAACGGCTTGGTTGGCGGCCTCGTGCGCAACAGATTTGGGGGGATCAGGCTCCTTACATGAGGTCAGTCCAAGAACTAATGAGATGTATATAATTTTCATGGATTCAGCATAACGTCAAAGGCCTGCAACTCGCTGATGGCGGCGCGCGCATTTAAGGCAATGTCAGGGTTTCTAGCGTTCACAAAACTTTCGCTACACAGCGGAACCGGGTTGGTCAGCGCCATCTTGTGTGTGTGTTTGTGTTTGCCCAGCATGCACGGAAACCAAAAGGGATTTAAGTCCCCTTGTCTATAGAATGAGAACAAAACAAAGACTATCTGAAGCCAACTGCGTCACGGGCGACCGGGCGCGGGAAAACTGCCATCCCGATGAAATGTGAAGCCTGCCCGCAGAGCCCGTAGGGATAATGGGCTAGGAGACTGCCTGGCGCAGAGTGCATCGGAAAGCGAAGCGAAAAAGCAGAGCCCGAAGGGATAAAGTCGCCGACCGACGTGTCCATCCGTAGCCTCGGCGGAGGAGAATGAACAAGAACCACATACGAGGCCGACGGGGAGTGGCAAGCTGGAGGACGCCCTTACAACCCGTCGCCGGTGCACCGTGTGGACTTCTTCAAAGATGGATGAGGCACCCGCCGATAGACGTTAGGTTAAAAAGGGCACAGCCATGTAGCGTAGCCTTTAACGAATTCTCATTTGGGTTCCGCCCAATGAGAAGCGCGCACGACGCCATCACTGAGATGGCGGCGGAAGGAAAGGAAATCGGGACAAGATGCCACGCGGTCGATTGCGACCTCAAAGCGTTTTTCGACACCGTCGATCACCAGAAGCTCATGGTGAGACTGCAGCAACGCACCACCGACTCAGAGCTACTGACGCTCATCCGCAGACACCTAAAAGCGGGAGTGATCTCGCGAGAAGGCCTATACGAGGAGCAACTCAGGGTAACAGGTCGCATGTTGGAACCGCCGTGCTACGGATCCGTATGGCCGGTGGTGTGGGCTTTCTATTACCCACAAGTATTCGGAATTCTAGGGGTCAGCCTTATTCTTAAATATCTCAATATTTATTTCGACGAACTCCTCGATGATCTTTCGTAGCTTCGAGTAGTTCGCTATCTTCTTCTTTATCTCCGGTAACCTTGCTCTTGGTACGTACACGATGCGCGTCCTTTGCTGGCCATCTTTGTAGGTCAGGCGATACGCTCTCCGCGAAGTCTGCTTCTCACATATACAGCCAGCCCTGCTGCATTTCGCGCAGACGCTGTTGATCGAGCCGCGCACGAAATCAATACAGTTCCCGAATCTCTCTAGGAGCTCCTCCTGCTTTTGAATCAGATCCTTCATTGACGGTTCCTTCTTTTTAGACATATGTATAATATACATATGTAACCTAACCGATCAACCAACAATGAATAAGAACGCTATGACCGAACACCAACAAAGCTGGGCTTCCGAGGAGTTCTCGGAAGTTGCCCTTGGAGACAAGAGGCTGGATGCGCGCCTGGTAAGGCTGTGTGACAGGTTCTCCGACTCCCCCGAGAGCCCGATCAACCAGGCATGCGCGGACTGGAAGGAGAC
>JBLHKE010000587.1:0-5100 GCA_047619485.1 Verrucomicrobiales bacterium
GCCGCTGGCGCTTCGATGGGGCGATCGAGGATGGCGCGTGGCGTGATACGGCGACCGTCCCGAGCTATGCGGTGGGACAGGTCGGCCAGGCGCTGAGTTTTGATGGTGTCGATGATGCGGTCGATCTCGGGCCGCTCGATGTTTCTGAGGGGGATGGATTGACGATTACCTTCTGGTTCAAAGCAGATGACTTCGGCACCAGCGACGCACGTTTTCTCTCCAAGGCCGATGGGCAACTCGATGATGATCACTACTGGATGGTGAGCACGCTCAACAGCACTAAGCTGCGGTTTCGACTGAGGGCTGGAGGGGAGACTTCCAATCTTGTCACCGCCAGCAACACGATTTCCGCGGGTGTCTGGACGCACGTGGCGGTGCGTTACGATGGGGAGATAGAGGAGGTCATGGAGATCTACAAAGACGGCGTCCTAGTCGCGTCCCAGACGAAGACTGGGGTGCTCGATTCGAGTGGGACGGTGGATGCTGCGATCGGCAACCAGCCGACGACCGCGGCCGGTGGGGGGCGACCTTTCCATGGCCTGATCGACGACATGCGGATCTACCCGCGGGCACTGGATGTGGCAGAAATCGTAACCGTGCGTGATGCGGGAGGATCTTTGAACGCCGCGCCGATGGTGCAGATCGATCCGCTGGCTGGAACGGTCGGCGCGGGCAATTTTATCACGCGTGCGGATGCCGCCAATCTCTCGGCGAGCGCGACCGACGCCGAGGATGGCGACTTGGCGGCAGGCGTGACTTGGCTTTCGACGACTGCGGGCGATGTCGACCCGGCGACACTCCCGGACGGGAGTCATGCATTGATCGCCACCGTCCGCGACGCGAATGGCTCGGCCGATAGCTCGCTCCTGCGCTTGAATGTCGTGCCGGGATTCGCCGGCTGGGCGGGGGATTTTGGGGTGCAAGTTTCGCCGTTGCTCGATCAGGATGGCGATGGCATGACGCTTCTGGAGGAGTACGCTTTTGGCCTGTCACCGGATTTAGTCGAGCCGGTGCCGGTGAGCGCCTCGTTCGACGAGGTGCTGGCGGGTTTGACGATCTTGTTTCCCGCGAACCCAATGGCGATCGATCTGCGCTACCGGGTCCAATTTGGCAGCGATCTCAGCAGTTTTTTGACTGAGAAAGAATGGGTTTCGCTTGGTGATGGATTCAGCGATGGCGGTGAGTTGATCGAGTTAGGAACCGAGTTGGAGGTGGCTTCGTCAGGCGCTGATGAGCCGAGATTGTTTGGTCGGGTTCAGGTCGAACTTGCTGAGTAGATCCGCTTCAGAGTCAGCCGTTTGCGGTGGTGTTGAACATTTAGGGCACCTCCGAAAACCTCATGCGGGCTGGAGCTTGATAAAATCCCCGCTGTCTTCGTTGCTAAAGCGCTCATTATCACCAGATAGCGTAGCGTTTATCGCCTCGCCAGCGGGAATTTTCTCTACGCCCCATTTCCACAGCAGGTTTCCGGAGGTGCCCTAGAGTATTATGTTAAATTATTATCATATTCACGTCTCGACCCAAACGTTCAAAATTTACAAAATATTCTCAAAATCACCGGCTCGACGTAACAAGTCGACAGGATTTTAACTCAAACCTCATGAGCATCCTTAGCACTCACTGGATTCGCACGTCGATCCAGTCGAACACCAACCAGTTTGATCAAGTCAGTGCGAACAAGGGTTCGGCGTTGCGCTCTCTACTAGCTGCCTTGTTCCGCTTTGGTCTGGCCCCGCTCGCCGCAGCGGATGGTGGTCATTTTTTTGTCGACTACTTACCGAAGCCGGACGCTGAGTTGCTGTCGATCTTCGATTGGTCAATCGTGAATGTAGAGGCCGTCATTGATTTGGAGAAGGCGCATCAGGTCGGCCACGAGTCGTACGCCTACCTCAGTATCGTCGAGGTTTCGCGTCAGGCGAGCTACGTAAAGGAAATCGATGCACGCGGGATCCGCTGAGTCGTGGAAGATTCGAACTGGGGGTTCGACAGCGTGGACATCACTTCGCCGAACTGGTCAGAACTGATTATCGGCACGCTGGCGAAGGGGGCGGTCGACAAAGGTTTTGACGGCTTCTTTTTGGATACGGTCGATAGTTTGGCGCACCTGATCCATCAAGAGCCTGATAAGAGCAAAGAGTATCGCGCCGGGCTGCGCGCGTTCTTCAGTCACATCGATGGTTCGTCTACTATCGCTAGGTGGAGGCGCTAGGCGATGAGATCGGCACCGGCTACGGCTGGCAACTCGACCTCCTCTACACGGTGCGCGATGCGAACAAGCGCAAGCCCGGTATCAGCGTCGGTTACGCCGATGAATACCATAAGTTCAATGGCAACCGTCTCGATGGAGGTACCTTCGGCCGTATCTGAAAGGTTGCACTGCCGGTGTGGTCGTCGGGACCGCGGGGCTGTCCTACACGTTCTAATTACGGCTGACGGAAATTGGAGCTTCAGACTACGATTTGCATCGCAAGTCTAGCTAGCCGATAGGTCGCTATGCCATTGGATCCAACGACCCTCGCGCTGATCGATCAAGCTCTCGAAGAAGACCTCCGCGATGTTGGGGATTTGACTTCGCTCTACTTTGTCCCGGAGGAAGCGGTTAGCTCTGGTCGCATTGTATCGCGTGAGGACGCGGTGCTGGCGGGCGTCGAGGTGGCGGAGGAGGTGTTCCACAAGGTTGATCCGAAAACGAAAGTAACCTGCGTGCGCCAATCTGGCGATGCGATCAAGCCGGGCGAGGTGGCGATAGAGATTTCCGGCCGCTCGCGTTCGATCCTCTCTGCCGAGCGGATCGCATTGAATTTTCTGCAGCGGCTCAGCGGGGTCGCGACCCTGACGCGATCTTTCGTGGATGCGGCAGGTAACCACAAAGCGCGCATCCTCGACACGCGCAAGACCACGCCTGGTTGGCGGCTGTTGGAGAAACGGGCGGTCGTGGACGGCGGCGGAAAGAACCACCGCATGGGGCTCTACGACATGGTGATGGTGAAGGACAATCACCTCAAAGCCGAGGGCAGCCCGGAGGCGATCCAGCGGGCGGTCGACAAGATCAAATCAGAACGAGAGGGGATCAGCGTTGAGTTGGAGGTGGATACGCTCGAACAGCTCGCGGACTTCCTCAAGCTCGACGGTATCGATTTTATTCTATTGGACAATATGGGGTCGGACAAGTTGCGCGAGGCGGTGGCGATGAACGAGGCTGCCGGCGGAAAGGTCGAGCTGGAGGCCAGTGGCGGGGTCAACCTCGAAACGGTGGGCGGCATCGCTGCGAGCGGGGTCGATTTTATCTCGGTCGGTGCGCTGACCCACTCGGCTCGGTCGATCGACCTGTCGCTCGAGTTTGACGAGGACTAGCTGATCGTCATGAGGCAGCCACTCAATGTTACTTTGTTAGAGCAATCGATGCTCGGGCGGCGCGTGATCGTGCTCGACGAGGTCGAGTCGACCAACGACTACCTGATCGAACGCTCGGCGGATCTCCCCGACGGCACGATCGTCATCGCGGAGGCGCAGACGGCTGGCCGTGGTCGTCGTGGTCGGGCTTGGGTCGCACCGAGGTCGGCGGCGCTGTTGTTTTCGATTTTGGTCAAGCCCAGCGAGTCGTTCGCGGTGACCGATTTTGCCAAACTAACCCACCTGGCTTCGGTCTCGGTCGCGGGTGGGGTGGAGGGCGCCCAGATCAAGTGGCCGAACGATGTCTACCTCGATGGCAAAAAGCTCGCCGGGATCCTGGTAGAGGCGCGCGGAGAGATAGCCGTCGTTGGGATTGGTATCAACGTTGATACTCACGAGGACGAGTTTCCGGAGGAGCTAGAGTATCCTGCGATTTCGCTGCGGATAGCTGCGGGGAAACCAGTAGACCGTGAGTCTTTTCTCTGTGCCCTAGTTGGTCGGTTCAAGGCATGGAAAAAAAGTACCATGCCGTTCGCAGACTTCATAAAGACGCAGGTGAAGCCCCTTAGTCTATTGCTCGGGCGGGAGATCGAATATCAGGTGGATGGAGAGACGCGGCGGGGGTGGGCCGTCGACCTTGGTTCCGGGGGTGAGCTGGTGGTCGACCCGGGGGATAGTTCACGCATAGAGCTGAACAGTGTCGACCAAGTTCGGCTCGTCCCGTAGTGATCCGACTGCAAGCCATTCGCGGCCGTCTCTAAAGCTACCCCGCGGAAATGCAAGTCGATTAGACTGCGGATGTCGTACGACTATTGTCGCAGCATCCGCAATCCACTGAACGATTGGCTCGAACGGGCGCTAGTCTTCTGCGGGGGCGGCGGCTTCTGGAGCCGGTGCTTCTGCTTCTGTTTTTACCTCTGCTTCTGCTTCCTCGGACTCGTTCTCCAAGTCCGCTGGGTGGGCGTCGAGATCCTCTTCGAAGTCGGCGACGCGGTTGAGCGCCTCGAGGAACTCGTCGAGTGCTTCGATCGGTAACATGATCGTGTCGCGTCTGCCGCGCACGTCTTCGGTGATTTTAACGAACCGGCCACGATCATTTTCCTTCAGATCCATAAAAAAGATCTTCCGATCCGAGAATACTTTCTCGGAGTAGAGTGGCTGGTGGTGGGCGCGGGGGGAGCCGCCTTGGTGGTCTTCTGCTGGTGTTTCTAACATGGCGAATTTACCTTTCTTTCCTTTTTCTTCTTCATCCCCTGGGAGCGGGGCTCTTTAGTGAGTCTTCTGCTGCGATCCTCCTCGACCCGTTCTCGGGTTCGAATCACGCGACGTTCTGTCTGTGTAGTAAAAAAGTGGATTGGATAACTGCGGTCAACAGCTACCCTGCTGAATCCTTTGGATGGAGATTGCTAAGATTCAGCAAGTGTTTAAAGACGTTTTCGAGGGCCGCCGGCGAGTATGGTTCGCTAAATTAGCCTTTTAGCTAAAAATAACTAGCTAAAAACAACTCTATAGTCAAACCTAATCGCTAAAGAGAAGTTCTACAACCTATATCCTTACAGTGCTGTAAAAAATTACGTGTGTGCATATATAGTTGCGCTGGCGTATCGTAAACCAGATGTCACCTCGAGAAAAAAAGCGCTTAGAGCGGCATGAGGAATTGCTTGCGGCGGCTCGGGAATTGTTGATCACTGGAGGCTTGATGGCATT
>JBLHKE010000588.1:0-5098 GCA_047619485.1 Verrucomicrobiales bacterium
CGATGGTGGTGAGGGCGAGTTTTTTCATGGAGCAAAGAGGGGTGCTTAAAATGGCGGCAGTCGTGCGGAGCCAACATTGAGGGAGACTTGGGATCCGGTCGATCGCAATTTCCAGTTCATGCCGACCCCAGTCATTTCCAAACAAAGATCTTTTAAAATTATTTAAAATTCTATTGGAACTCCATAACTATTTATATTATGGTAATTATGGCTAATTTAGGTGCTGTTTTCACAACTTATTTGCACTTTTGCGAATATTATATTATATAGTAATTGGAAGGAGTTTCCGTAATTACACGAAATTTAATAATGATAGTTCATAGAATATCAGGCATTTTTAGATTTCAGATCCTTATCCAGTGCGGGCTGCTATCCCTGCTCTACTGGGGATGGTATTTTGTTTTTGGAAAGGTTCTTTCGGAGGGCTTAGCCTTCCAGTCCTACATGAACTACTGGTTCGTGGCGATGATGGCGATCATCCTCGAGGCATTCTCACGGAACCAGCAGGATCGCGCTCCAGCGAAGATTAAGGGAGTTCGGCGGCGCACCGGCGCCATCCGTCAGGCGCTCTACTTGGCAGGAGCAATTTCGATCTTCTTGGTGATGGCAAAAGACGACGGCATTTCCCGCACCTACCTAGGTGTCTTTATCGCTGCCGCGTTCATCGTTCTGAACTACTCGCAGATGGTGCTCGCCCGAGTCCTCCCCGACATCGTCTACCGCCACCGCAGCCGCACCCGTACCCTGCTGATCGGATCGGCCGACGGCGTGCATTCTTTTAAAGAATGGATCAGTGAGAAGAAAGTGTTCGGCCTCGAGATCATCGGCGTGCTCTCACGCGACTCCGGCGAAGAGTTCGATCAGACCATGCAGCCCCACTACATGGGCGATCCGAAGCAGCTAGAGGAAATCCTCCTGAGCAACCGCGCCGACCAGGTCATCCTGCTCGAAACAGGTGAAGACATGGTAGCGATCCGTGAGATGATCCGCCTCTGCGAGCAACACGGCATCCGCTTCGCGCTCCTCAATGACTTGTCCACCAAGATGGGCAAGCAGATGACCAACTCCAGCCACGATGGAGTGAACCTAATGTTCCTCTACGAGGAGCCGCTCGAGGACCCGTTCAATCAGATGCTCAAGCGCATCTTCGATCTGGCGGTCGCATCGATCGCCGTGGTTGCAGTGCTGCCTCTATCCTGTTTGTTCGTGTGGTTGCTGCACCGCTTCCAGTCCAAGGGACCGCTCTTCTACAAACAGCTGCGCACAGGCATCAACGGCAAGCCATTCGAGATCTACAAATTCCGCAGCCTGCACGCAGGCCCGCACGACGAGGGCCAGCAGGTGCGCGAGAAAGATGACCGTGTCTTCAGCGGCGGCCGCCTGATCCGCAAGTTGAGCATCGACGAACTCCCGCAGTTCTTCAACGTTCTGCTCGGTGAGATGAGCGTCATCGGCCCACGCCCGCACTTCCTCGAACACGACGAGTATTTTGCCAAGCTACTCGAGAACTACAAGACCCGCTCACTCGTCAAGCCAGGCATCACCGGCCTCGCCCAGATCCGTGGATTCCGTGGCAACACCGAGAACGATGTCGGAAGCATCCAAGCCCGCATCCTCAGCGATATCGCCTACCTTGAGGGCTGGAGCCTGAAACTGGATTTCATCATCTTATTCAAGACGGTATTCCAGATGTTCGTCCCTCCGAAGTCAGCATTCTAGTTGGATTCAGCCGCGTCCGCCTCCAACTCGGCGCCGCACAGCTCAACTCCAGAGAAGCATCGTTCGCGGTTTCACCGCTGCTCTCTCTTGCCTACAGACCAGTCTCCAGCAGAGGACAAAACCGAATAGAAGAAGCCGGCACACCCCACTTTTTATCTGTTCCACGGCGTCGATGAACGTATCATTCGTTAGAATGATCCACCGTCTGGCAACCTTCCTCCTATTCTCTTTAACGCTCCTAAGCCCTAGCTCCGCGCAGGATCAGGAGGCGACTCCCCCGAGCATCAAGGAACTCACCGCGCAGGTGCGCGACTCCCTAGTGATCGTCTCCCAGCTTGGGCGTGACGGGGTAGACCGCGGACTTGGATCCGGATTCATCATCTCGGACGACGGGCTAATCGCCACCTGCAACCACGTCATCGGCGAGTCACGCGAGTTGAAGGTCACACTCGCCAACGGTGAAGAGTTCGCCGCGACCGCCGTGCACGCGTGGGATCGCAAACTCGACCTGGCCGTGCTGCGAATCGATCCGGGAAAGACGAAACTCCAAGCGATCGAACTAGGCGACTCCGACGAACTCGCCGAGGGGCAACGCATTGTCACCATTGGAAATCCGCACGGGCTTGCGTTCAGTGTGGTCGAGGGGCTGGTCTCCGCCATCCGGGAGCTCGAAGAAGGCGGCCCGCCAATGATCCAAGTCGCCATCCCAGTCGAACCTGGCAACAGCGGTGGTCCGCTGATTGATCTCGAAGGCAAGGTCGTCGGGATTGTATCGATGAAATCTACGGTGACCGACAACATCGGGTTCGCCTCGCCATCGAACACCCTCAAGCCGCTGCTCGAGAAGCCGAACACCGTCCTAATGAAAAACTGGGTCACGATCGGGGCGCTCGACCCGCAACAGTGGCGGGACACCATGGGGGCACGCTGGCGCCAGCGCGCCGGAAGGATCACCGCAGATTCGCCAGGCAAAGGTTTCGGCGGACGCTCGCTGTGCCTCGCGCAACGTGAGGTTCCAGGCTTGCCCTACGAGATCGAAGTTAGCGTGCGACTGGATGACGAATCGGGAGCCGCCGGCCTCGCCTTCGAATCCGATGGCGGCGACGTGCACTACGGCTTCTACCCGAGCAATGGCCAGCTACGGCTGACCCGCTTCGACGGCGCCGATGTCTATTCGTGGAACGTCCTCAAACAGCTGCCGTCCAAGGATTACAAGCCGGGCGAGTGGAATCACCTGCGAGTCCGAATTGACGAAAAGACCATCGTCGGGTTCATCAATGGCGAACGATTGTTCGAGATCGAGGAACACCAGCTACGTGGCGGGGGCAAGGCCGGACTGGCGAAATTCCGACAGACGCGCGCCGAGTTTAAAGGTTTCCGTCTTGGCCGCGACCTCTCCCCGGCCAAGCCAGCCCCAGAACTACTGGCCAAACTCAATCGGCAGCTCGTCGATCTAGACCCCTCCCCCGCCAAGCTCGACAAGTTGTCGCTCAACGCTACCGCCGCACGCGAACTACTCACACAGCGACGCGAGGAGCTCACCAAGGAACTGGAGGCGCTCGAGCAACTGAACGATGCCATTCACCGCAAGGACATCGAACGCCGAATCCTGACTGAACTCGAAAAAGAAGACGAACCCGACATCGATCTAATCAACACCTCGCTCCTCATCGCCCTACTCGACAATCCAGAAATCGATCTAACGAGCTACACGCAAGAGGTCGAACGCATCACCGCAGGAGCCAAGGCTGCGATCGAGTCCTCGGCAGCAAAAACCGATCGCGAAAAACTTGAGATGCTCTCGGTTTTCCTGTTCGAACAGAGTGGCTTCCACGGCAGCCGCAGCGCTTACTATAGCCGATCAAACAGCTATCTAAACGAGGTCATCGATGATCGCGAGGGCATCCCGATCACACTCTCCGTCCTCTACATCGAACTCGCCAAGCGACTGGGAGTCGGCGGCGTCAAGGGGCTTGGACTTCCGGGCCATTTTGTGGTGGTGCACGAGGCCCCCGGCGGTGAAGAGAAGACGCCACGACAGATCATCGATGTTTTCGACCGAGGGAAATTCGTCAGTGAGGACGAGGCGGCGCGCTTGGTTGGCTTGATCCCCGCGCTCGGTGAGAGCGTAGACCAATACAAAATTTCGACCAAGCGCCAGATCATCACGCGCATGCTGACCAATCTGAAAGGGATTGCAATCGAGGAGCAGAGCCCCCTCGAGGCACTACGCTACATCGATCTGCTAGTCGCGATCAATCCTGACGATGCTCCCGAGCGCCTCAGCCGAGCCCTGCTGCTGGCCCAAGCCGAGAAGCCTGAGCGGGCGATCCCTGACCTCGAGTGGATCTTTGAAAAGGAGCCAGAAGGCATCGACCTCGATCGCCTCAGAGAGTTCTACGAACACCTGAAACGGCAGTAGACCGGCGCGACATTCCCCCTATATTCACGGCATGTCTACCAAACTAGGAATCATCGGCTGTGGAAAAATGGGATCCGCGCTGCTCAAGGGCGCCATCGAAGCCGGTGCGGTCAGCGCCAGCGAAGTCAGCGCATTTGATCACTACCAACCATCTGCCGAGGCACTGACCTCCGCGACCGGTGCCAACCTTGCTGGTTCAAACGTGGAAGTGGTTGAGAACTCCGATGCGATCCTACTCTGCGTGAAGCCGCAAGACATGCTTGCCGCGCTGACTGAGATCGGTACGGCCGCTGCGGGTAAGCTCTTCATCTCGATCGCTGCCGGGATCAAAATCGAGGCGATCGAAGCGGCTGTCGACGCCGGTGCCCGTGTGATCCGGATCATGCCGAACACGCCCGCACTGATCAGCCATGGCGCCGCCGCCTACGCGCTCGGGAGTTCTGCGACCGCTGAGGATGCGGCCTTTGCAGAGTCGTTGATGAACGCTGTCGGATCGGTGATCGAGGTTGCCGAGAAACTCCTCGATACGGTGACCGGCCTCAGCGGTAGCGGACCGGCCTATGTCTACACGATCATCGAGGCGCTGTCGGACGGAGGCGTTTTGTGTGGTTTGCCGAAGGATAAGGCGATCCAACTCGCGGCCCAGACCGTCGCGGGTGCTGCGAACATGGTGTTGCAGACAGGGCAACACCCTGCGGTGCTGCGTGATCAGGTCACCAGCCCGGGCGGAACGACCATCGCAGGTCTCCAGGCGCTGGAAGAAGGCAATCTCCGCGCCACTCTCATCAGTGCAGTCGAGGCTGCGACCGAGCGAGCGAAGGAGTTGGGCGAGTCGTAACGGCGGAACCGCCGATCCCGTTTTCTGATGGCAGTGCGCGAACGGAATCCAAGGGCGTCTGGCGTGTCGTCGAGAGCACAGGCCATGCGCAAACGGGACTTGCGTTTCCGACAGCCTCT
>JBLHKE010000589.1:0-5094 GCA_047619485.1 Verrucomicrobiales bacterium
CTGCGATCGCCTAATCGGCGAGGTCGAAGCGGTCGAGGTTCATCACCTTGTCCCACGCGGCGACGAAGTCGGTGACGAACCTTTTCTCGGCATCACCACTCGCATAGGCTTCGGCGATGGCGCGCAATTGTGAGTTCGAGCCGAAGACGAGGTCGACGGATGATGCGACCCACTTCTGCTCGCCAGAGCTGCGATCTTTGCCCTCGTAGAAGTGCTCGCACTTCTCGGAGATTTTCCACTCGGTGTTCATGTCGAGCAGGTGGACGAAGAAGTCGTTGCTCAGTGTCTCTGGTCGATCGGTGAAGACACCCATCTCGGCGAACCCGACATTGGTGTTCAACACGCGCATCCCGCCGACGAGCACGGTCATCTCTGGTGCGGAGAGCGTGAGCAGCTGGGCACGGTCGACGAGAGACTCAGGTGCAGGCCGGTCGATCTCGTGGCCGAGGTAGTTGCGGAAGCCGTCTGTCTTTGGCTCGAGGAAGTTGACGGAAACGACTTCGGTCATCTCCTCGCTCGCGTCGGTGCGACCGGGCGAGAACGGGACGACCGTCTCGTGGCCAGCCTTCTTGGCAGCGGCCTCGACACCTGCGCAACCGCCGAGCACGATGAGGTCGGCGAGTGACACTTTCTTGCCGTCTTTCTGGGCGGCGTTGAAGGTCGCTTGGACGGTCTCGAGAGAGGCGAGGACCTTGGCGAGTTGCTCAGGCTGGTTCACCGCCCAATCCTTCTGTGGGGCGAGGCGGATGCGGGCGCCGTTTGCACCACCGCGATTGTCACTGCCACGGAAGGTGGAGGCGGAAGCCCATGCGGTCGAGACCAGGTCGGAGATCGACAGGCCTGAGGCGAGGAGAGTCACCTTCAGTTCGACGATGTCTTTGGCATCGATCAGCGGGTGATTGACAGCCGGGACTGGGTCTTGCCAGATAAGCGGATCCGGGACGTCCGATCCGAGGTAGCGTGAGAGCGGACCCATGTCGCGGTGGGTCAACTTGTACCAGGCGCTGGCGAAGGCTTTCGCGAACTCGTTCGGGTTCTCGAAGAAGCGCTTGGTAATCTTGCCGTATTCCGGATCCATCTTCAATGCGACGTCGGTGGTGAACATGATTGGAGCGTGGCTCTTGGCCGGGTCGTGCGCATCTGGCACCGTCCCTTTGCCTGCGCCGTCCTTAGGAATCCATTGCTGGGCTCCCGCTGGGCTCTTGGTCAGTTCCCAATCGTAGGCGTAGAGGTTGGAAAGATACATGTGCGACCAGCGTGCGGGGGCGCTCGTCCAGGCGCCTTCGAGACCGCTGCTGATGGTATCGCCAGCGTTGCCGGTACCCATCTTATTCTTCCAGCCGAAGCCTTGCTCTTCAAGCGGGGCGCTCTCTGGATCGACGCCGACATTGGCTCCCGGATCACCGGCTCCGTGAGCCTTGCCGAAGGTGTGTCCACCGGCGATCAGCGCGACGGTTTCCTCGTCGTTCATCGCCATGCGGGCGAAGGTTTCGCGGATGTCCGCAGCAGCGAGCAGGGGATCAGGGTTGCCGTTTGGTCCCTCTGGGTTGACGTAGATCAGCCCCATCTGCACGGCGCCGAGCGGCTTGTCGAGTTCGCGATCACCCTTGTAGCGTTTGTCGCCGAGCCAGGTGGTTTCAGGTCCCCAATAGATGTCCTCTTGAGGTTCCCAGACGTCTGCGCGGCCGCCGGCGAAGCCTGCGGTCTCAAAGCCCATCGATTCGAGCGCGACGTTGCCCGTGAGCACCATCAGATCGGCCCATGAAATTTTCTGCCCGTATTTCTGTTTGATTGGCCAGAGCAGGCGACGTGCCTTGTCGAGGTTGACGTTGTCGGGCCAGCTGTTGAGCGGCGCGAAGCGCTGTGTGCCGTCCGATGCGCCACCGCGGCCGTCTGTGACGCGATAGGTGCCGGCGCTGTGCCACGCCATGCGGATGAAGAACGGACCGTAGTGCCCGTAGTCAGCCGGCCACCAATCTTGTGAATCCGTCATCAGGTCGGTGAGGTCTTTTTTCAGCGCCTCCATGTCGAGTTTCTCGAACTCCTCGGCGTAGTCGAAGTCGTCGCCGAGTGGGTTTCCTTTCGCCGAGTTCTGGTGCAGAATGCTCAAGTTGAGCTGGTTTGGCCACCAGTCGCGATTGGACATGGCTCCGGCAGCGGTATGTCTTTCGGGTGGGGCTGGGTTGCCCATCACTGGGCATTTGCTGATATCATCCATTTTTTCTTTAGGTGTGGTTTGGGCGAAAACGTTGCTGGCGATCGATCCTGCTAGGCAGTTGATGGCAATCGCAGCGAGCCAGATTGGCGCGGTTCTTCTTCTGAGTTTAGGTTTCGTGGAGGGGCTGTTTATTAGCATAGGTTTGTGGTTTGGTTAAATCGAAAATTGGGGTTGTCATCACTAGCCACGCTTCTGGCAATCTGGGCAGGTGCCCCAGTAGATTACTTCTGCTTCATCAATCTGGAATCCTGAGCTATGGCTGGCCGTGAGGCACGGGGTTTCGCCGACAGCGCAGTCGACATCGAGGGTTTTCCCACAAGGACGGCAGATGAGGTGATGGTGATTGTCCCCGACACGATCCTCATACAGAGCCGGTGACTTGGCGGGCTGGATTCGGCGGATGAGGCCGTTTTTGGCAAGAATGCCCAGCGCGTCGTAGACCGCCTGCTGGGAAATGGCGCCGATGTCTGTGCGTACAGCTTCGGCGAGTGCGTCAGCGGTGCCGTGGGGACACGCCGAAACCGCACGGAGTACCGCTAGTCTTTGGGCGGTCACTGGGATTCCGTGTTCACGCAGGAGATCGGCTGGATCAGGCATTGTATCAGACTTATTCTTGATCTGGATTGATTCAAGAGCTTTTATTGAACTAATTGTCGATGCTTCAGTTTGCAATCGAAGCATCGGGCTCTCTCGGAAACACGGCTTTGATGGGCAATCGAAGTTAGTGCGCTAGCGGGTCGAGCGCTGGGCGATCAGCATGCTGGCGATGACAAGGGCGCCGCCGACCAGCAAGCCCCAGCCCGCCGACTCGCCGCGTAGGAAAAACTGGGCTTCCAAGACTCCGCACACAGGAATCAGGAAACGGTAGCTCGCGAGCAAGGTGACAGGGAAGACCGTGGTGAGATGATTCCAGAGGCTGAAGGCCGTGGCGGAGACAATCGCCAACCAGAGGGTGCCCACGATTACTGGGGCGGTGAACATCTCGGGGATGGATGCGATGTCAGAGACGCCAGCAGCGAGCAGCGCCAAACCACCGGTGAGCAGTGAAATGCCGGTCGCGTTGACGGCGGACATGGTCGGTTTGATCTTCTGAAAAATGATCACGGCAACTGCGCCGCTCCCGGTGGCGACCAGCATCAGGATGGTTCCGATAAGTGGACTGCCGGCACCAGCTCCTGGAGCGTAGACCGCCAAGCCGACGCCGACACCGCCGATGAGTAACCCGCACCATTGCGCGCCGCTTGGCCATGGGGATTTTTGCAAAAGGGGAGATAGCAGCATCCACCAGAAGCTCCCAGTCGCGACCAACAAAGCCGTCAGGCTGGCACTCGAAATGGCGACGGCTTGATAGAAAAATACATACTGAATGAAGGTCTGAGTCAGCGCGAATCCAAGCAGCAGCCCCCAAGAAGTCTGTCGCAGTTCTGCTCGCAAACTTTTGCCACAGAAAAGCAGTCCTCCACCTGCAATGCTGAAGCGCACCCCTGCGAATAGCAGGATCATCGCCACGGTTGGTTCGATCCCAATCTTTGCCCAGTGACCGTAGACGTGCTTGATTACGGGAAATGCGCTGCCCCAGAGGAGGGCGCAGAAGATCACGGGGGGGAGCGGATTGCGAAGAAGAGACAAGCGGGAATCGTTCGGTGCACCCGTTGGTAAAAGAAAGCGGAAATCTACTCGCCAGTGACATCAGGCGTCGCGGGTCTGATCGGGATGCTGATCGAGAGCCCAGCGAACCGCGTCTCGAGGCTCTGCCGGAAGGGGACGTGGCATTTCAGGCAAGAGTTGTGCAGGCGGATCGCCCCGACGAAACGGAACGATCCGTCTTCGACGGATTCGTGCTCACGTTTGCCAGAACTCAACGCGGCGACGGCTTGCTTCTCGAATTCGTCTTTTGCCTTGTGGTCCACATCCATCACTTTTGCGTTCACGCCGAGCCACTTGAGCTTCACTTGATGTGTCGCCTCGACCGCTTCGAACATATCTTCCAACGAGGATGACGGGATGCGGTCGCGGTCGTCTGGATCGAAGAAGTCGCGGTGCATCACCTGCAGCGATCCGCGCACCACCTCGTGCAACAGTCGTGCGCGGCCGCGTGCTTCGTCGACACTGACTGGTGGGGCGGCGGCCGTCGTGGCCTCCTCTTCACGTTCGCCGCTTTGGTTGTCGGCGAACAAAAGCGGGATGGAGCAAGCAGCCGAGGCCAACGCGATCGCTCCAAAGAATCGGTTTCTCATCTCGAAACGTCGTTGCAGCCGCCTGATTTGCAATCGCCCCGAGCCCGAATGTCTTTAGCGAAAGCAAGGCTACGGGGCTGCGCTTTTGCCTGAATGCGGGCAAGTGGTCTACTTCGACGAAGCTTTTTGAACCTTGGGACGCCTTGGTCCGTGGTTCGGTGTGTCGCGGCCATCGAAGTATTTGTCGCGGATCCACTTCGGCTGCCAGACGTCGAGGACACGTTTACCGTTGTCGTAATTCGGTTCCTTCGCGTCGGGGAGGGCAACGCTCAGTGGACTTGAATCTCCCAATCGCTTCCTCCACGATTCCATCATCGATTCCATCCGCTCGACCTCGGCCGCGTGGGCTGGATCGGAGGCTAGGTTTTTCATCTCGTTTGCGTCGTTGGAGAGATCGAACAGCAGGCGGTGGTTGATCTTTGGGTAGATGTGTAGCTTCCATCGCTTGTCGCGCACGGCGCGCTGGTTGTCCTGGAATGGAAGGAACAGAGAATCATGGATGGCGTTGCTCTTGCCGTTCATGATCGGCACGAGGCTTTGCGAATCGATGCCGTCCGGTGCGCTGACACCTGCGAAATCGCACACGGTGGCGTAGAGGTCGTGGACGTAGGTGAATGCCTCGTCCGATTTGTTTTTCGG